>JASHYF010000462.1 GCA_030043235.1 Solirubrobacteraceae bacterium
GGCGTCGTGCGCAAACGGCGTCCCATCTTCGTGCGGACCTCGATCATCTCGCCGTCGTACGGTCGTCGCGTGAGCGCCATCGCCGGCAGGAAGCGCGGCTCGGGCTCGTCGCGAACCCAGGACAGCACTTCCACGGCGTCCGGTTCGAGCACCTCGGTGTCCGCACCCGCGCCGAAGGCCCGCAGCGCGTCGAGCGAGTCGATGCGTTCGCTCGTGGAGCGGACCCGCTCCCAGAGCTGCTCGAAGCTCACGAGCGTCGTGCGTCCGTGAATGCGAGCCAACGTGGTCTCTGTGGGCGCGAAGCACGAACCCCCGTAGCCGATGCCCGCCTGCAGGAACTTCGGGCCGATGCGCTCGTCCAGGCCCATCCCGCGCGCGACCTCGACGACGTCGGCGCCGGTCTCCTCGCACACGTTGGCGATCTCGTTTATGAAGGAGATCTTGGTCGCGAGAAATGCGTTGGATGCGAGCTTGACCATCTCGGCGCTGGCGATGTCGGTGCGCACGAGCGGCGCGTCGAGCGGGGCGTAGAGCTCCGCCACGGCGTCGCCGGCCCAGTTGCCGTCGTCGCCGATGACCACGCGGTCGGGATGCAGGAAGTCCTGCACGGCCGAGCCCTCCTTGAGGAACTCCGGGCAGGAGACGTATGCGAGGCCCGTCTTGCGCTGCTCGCGGAAGGTGCGACACAGCGAAGCGCCGGTGCCGCACGGCACGGTTGACTTCATCACGAGCGCGCGCCGGCCGCTGCCGGAGTCCTCGAAGGCGGGGATCGCGTCGACGACGGCGTGCACGGCCGACAGGTCGGCGTCGCCGGAGTACGTAGGCGGGGTGCCCACGGCGACGAACAGCAGCCGCGCGTGCTCGAGCGCGCCGGCGAGCTCGGTGGAGAAGTGCATGCGCTCGGCGTTGCGCACGAGCAGCTCCTCCAGACCGGGCTCGTATATAGGCAGCTCGCCGCGCTGCAGGCGCTCGATCTTGGCGGCGTCGATGTCCACGCACCACACCTCGCTGCCCAGCTCTGCGAAGCCGGCAGCCGTGACCAGCCCGACGTAGCCGGTGCCGATCACTCCGATGGGCTCGCGTGGGGCGCTCATGAGGCGGGGAAGGCTAGCCGGTGCGTGTAAACGAAGGCATTCCCTGGGCGCGGCCGCGGTCAGGAGGCGCCGGCGCCCAGCCGGAAGACCGGGTGCTTGGGCGCAGCCTGGCGCAGCTCATCCTCGGAGGAGTCCGGCCCGACGCCATCGAAGAACACCCCCACCTCCGCCTTCCAGCGCTCGAGGTAGGCGCGCAACACCGGCGCCTTCTGCTCGTCGGAGAGCTCCACGGCGGTGAAGGGCTCGCTGCGGCGCCCGAGCAGCAGCCGTCCCTCCCCGCTGGCGCGCAGGTTGCGCACCCATTGGGTCTCTCCGCGCGGAGCGACCAGATAGCGCTCGCCCTCGCAGGTGAGCAGGTTGACCGGTGTCCGCCGCGGCTGTCCCGAGCTGCGACCGCGCACCTCGAGCACGCGCGAGCCGAGCATCGAGACGCCAAGGCGCATGAAACCGCTGAGCAGGCGGTTGAAGACGTGCGCGGTGAACCAGCCGGGGTGCTTGCGCTCGAAATGCGCAGCGGCGGGATTGCCGGTCGTCATGACCGCACGGCCAGGAACGCCTCGTAGCGCTTGGCGTCGCGCAGCGCCCGCGCGCGCTCCTCGCTGTCCTCCTCGGCGCGCTCGGCGGCGGCGCGCGCTTCGGAGAGCTTCGTCTCGTACGTCTGGCGGTCGACCCGCTCGGGCGCGATCGCCTCCTCGACGAGCACCAGCGCGCGGTTGTCCGCGAACTGCATGTAGCCCTCGGCCTGGGCGAAGCGCACGACGTCGCCTTCCGCGCGATACAAGCGCAGCTCCGTCGGCTCGAGGCGCGCGAGCACCGGCTGGTGGTGGGCGAGGATGCCGATCGAGCCGACGGTGGTGACCGTGGAGAGCATTTCGACCTCATCGGAGAACACCTCGCCCTCGGGCGTCAGCACTTCCACGGGGAACTTGCTGTGCGCCATCGTTATACAGACTTTCTCGGAGGAGTGATGCCCGACGCCTCGGCGCCCGCGCCGGGGCGATCCGGGGCCGCCATCGCCGGCGAGCTCATCGCTTGGCCGCCTCGACCACCTGGTCGATGGTGCCCTTGAGGAAGAACGCGCTCTCGGGGATCTCGTCGTGCTTGCCTTCGATGATCTCCTCGAAGCCGCGGATGGTCTCGGCGATCGGCACGTACGCGCCGGGGGTGCCGGTGAACTGCTCGGCGACGAAGAACGGCTGGGAGAGGAAGCGCTCGATCTTGCGCGCGCGCTGCACGGTGAGCTTGTCCTCGTCGGAGAGCTCGTCGATGCCGAGGATGGCGATGATGTCCTGCAGCTCCTTGTAGCGCTGGAGGATCTCCTTCACGCGGTTGGCCACGCGGAAGTGGTCCTCGCCGAGCACGTCGGCCTTGAGGATCGTGGAGGTCGAGTCGAGCGGGTCGACGGCGGGGTAGATGCCTTTTTCGGAGATCGAGCGCGACAGCACGGTGGTGGCGTTCAGATGCGCGAACACGGACGCGGGGGCCGGGTCCGTCAAGTCGTCGGCGGGCACGTAGATCGCCTGCACGGAGGTGACGGAGCCCTCGCGCGTGGAGGTGATGCGCTCCTGCAGCTGGCCCATCTCGGTCTCCAGCGTGGGCTGGTAGCCGACCTGCGAGGGCATGCGCCCGAGCAGCGCGGAGACCTCGGAGCCGGCCTGCACGAAGCGGAAGATGTTGTCGATGAACAGCAGCACGTCCTGGCCCTGGTCGCGGAAGTACTCGGCCATCGTGAGGCCGGAGAGGGCGACGCGCATGCGCGCGCCGGGCGGCTCGTTCATCTGCCCGAACACGAGCATCGTCTTGTCGAGCACGCCCGACTCCTTCATCTCCAGCCACAGGTCGTTGCCCTCGCGCGAGCGCTCCCCCACGCCGCAGAACGCGGACAGGCCGCCGTGTTCCTTGGCGAGGTTGTGGATGAGCTCCTGGATGAGCACGGTCTTGCCGACGCCCGCGCCCCCGAACAGGCCGGTCTTGCCGCCCTTCGCGTAGGGGGCGAGCAGATCGATGACCTTGATGCCCGTCTCGAACATCTCGGTCGTGGGCGTGAGGTCCTCGACGCGCGGCGCGTCCTGGTGGATGTTGCGCCGCTCGATCCCCTCGGGCAGCTCCTCGCCGAGGTCGATCGGCTCGCCGAGCAGGTTGAAGATGCGCCCGAGCGTGGCCTTGCCGACGGGCACGGTGATCGGCGCGCCGGTGTCGATCACCTCGAGGCCGCGCGCGAGGCCGTCGGTGGTGTCCATCGCGACGGCGCGCACGCGATCGTCGCCGAGGTGCTGCTGGACCTCGCACACGAGCACCGTCTCCTCCGCCCCCGCGCTGATGCCGGCGGCCTCCTCCTCGCGGTTGGTGGCGGTGCGCGCGACGGTGATCGCGTGGTTGATCTCCGGCAGGCGCTCGGGGAACACCGCCTCGATCACCACGCCCTGGATCTCCTCGATGCGCCCGGCGTTACGCGCAGGCGGGCTGCCGTTGCTTGCGCCGGAGGCGCTCGGTGTCTGCTCGGTGGCGATGCTGGCGTCCATTTCTTCGTGATTCTCCTCTTAAAAATATTAATAAGTGGTCCGTGCCGTTCGGGTGGGTCGTGACCGTGCTAGGCGAGGCCCTCGGCGCCGGCGACGACCTCCATGATCTCCTGCGTGATCTCCGCCTGGCGGGCGCGGTTCATCTGCAGCGTGTACTCGGTGATGATTTCCCCGGCGTTCTCCGAGGCGCTGCGCATGGCCGTCATCTGCGCCCCGAAGAAGCCCGCGGCGGACTCCACGAGCGCGCGGTAGATGGAGATCTCGACGTAGTCGGGCACCAGCCGCCTGAGGATCTTCTCGGGGTCGGGCTCGTACTCGACGACCGCCCGCGAGCGTTTCGCCTGCTGGCCATCGCCTCCCTCGCCGGGAGCGGAGAGATCGCCGCCGTCTCCGACGAGCGCCTCGCCGGTGAGCGGCAGGAGCGTCTGTCGCGTGACGTGCTGGGTGAGCGGCGAGACGTAGGCGTTGTAGACCATCTCCACGCGGTCCACGTGGCCGTCCACGTATGCCTGCATCAAGTCGTCGGCGATCGTGCGCGCGTCCGCGTAGGCGGGTTTGTCGGCGAAGCCGGTGTAGCTGCCGCTGAGCTCGTGACCGCGGAAGCTCACCGAGGAGACGCCGCGGCGCCCGCTCGCGTACCAAGTGCTGCGCAAGCCCTCGTCGGCGAGCTGGTGGGACAGCGACACGCCCGCACGGATGATCTGCGAGTTGAACGCCCCGGCAAGCCCGCGATCGCCGGTGATCAGCAGAAGCGCCGCCGCCTCCTTGGACTCGTGCTCGCGCAGCAGCGGCAGCCGCACCGCCTCCGCGCCGGCTG
>JASHYF010000463.1 GCA_030043235.1 Solirubrobacteraceae bacterium
GTGCCACGTCATCCGCCAGCTGATCGAGCTCTCCGAACGTCCGGGTGCGCCAGGCCGGCGCGGCGAGAAGCTCGTCAAGGCCGCGCGCGAGGTGATCGCCATCCACCGCCGCTACCTGGAAGAGAACCATGATCTCGCCTGGCTCAAAGAAAAGCTTTCACCCTTGCGCGAGCGCATCCGCACGCTGCTTGAGCAAGGCCAGCGCAGCCGTCACGAGAAGACCGCGAACTTCTGCGCCGGGCTGCTCGAGGAGTATCAGGCACTGTGGACCTTCTGCGAGGTGCCAGGAATCGACCCCGACAACAATGCCGCGGAGCGCGCCATGCGCCACCCAGTACTGATGCGCCGCCTCCAAGGCGGCACCCAGTCAGACCGTGGCAGCCGCTGGATCGAGCGAATCCAATCGGTCCGCGAGACCTGCCGCCTCCAACGCCGCCCCGTACTCGACTGGCTCACCGACGCCGTGATCACCGCCCACCAAGGCCTACCAGCTCCCTCGCTGCTACCCACAGCCGCGCAAGGCCCCTGACCCACGCCATCACCCGGCGTCACGCCCCGAACGTCACTCAAAGGAATCCCGCGCCCAGCACCGACACCCCGTGAACGCCTACCATCAGGCCGCCGCCTGCGCCAAAAGAGCGTGTGCGTGACCTGCCACACCTGGGTGCTTCCCTGACGCACGGGACAGCAAGCACATGTCCCGCTCACCAGCTCCCAGCCCGCACCACCCAAGAGCTCCATGCTGTCGTTGAGCACATCTGCCTGATCAGGCAATCGCTCCGCGTGATACTCCCATCCAGCCGTGTTCTCCATATACGGCCAAGTTCGACTTATCTATCAGCAATCCTTGCGACTACACCGGCTGGCGCCGCTGGCACGCTCGCTTCGCGCTTCGCGGTGCGACACGAAGCTCACGGAAGTCGCCCGATCCGCTCCACCAGCAGCGTGAGGAAGCGCTCGGCGTCCACGCCGACCGCGACGTGGGCATTGGGCGTCCATTCGGAGATGCCCCAGCGGTCGACGTACGTGCGGCCGCGGGAAGGCTCGGGACCTGTGTCTATGACGACGCCTCGATGCTGGGTCTCGAGCAGGTTGCCGTCGATCACGTGCGCCATCGCGAGCGCGTCGTGCACGGGCGCTCCGCTCCAGCCGTAACGGCGACGGTATACCTCGGCATAGAAGGCGTACATGTTTGCGACGAGCCGGCCCGCGCCGCTCGACGCCGCGAGCTGCTCGACACGCTCGGGGGTGAGCAGCGCGCGATGGGTGACGTCGAGTCCCACCATCGTCACCTTCACCGTGCTCGTGAACACGCGGTGTGCTGCCTCAGGGTCCGCCCACAGGTTGAACTCGGCCGCCGGCGTGATGTTCCCCTCCCCGATCGCTCCCCCCATCAGCACGATCTGCTCGAGCTGACCCTCCACCTCGGGGTAGCGCGCGAGCAGCAGAGCGACGTTCGTCAGCGGGCCGGTCGCGACCAGCGTCACCGGGTCCGGCTGCGAGGCGAGCGTCCGTGCGATCCAGTCGATCGCGTGGACCGGTGCGGGCGCCCGGCTTGGCGAGGGCAGTCCGGAGCCGTCCAAGCCTGTCTCGCCGTGTACGTGTGCGGCGACGTGCCGCTCGCGCACGAGCGGGCGGGTGGCCCCGCCGGCGACGGCGACGTCCTCGCGCTGAACGCAGTCGAGCACGCGAATCGCGTTGGCCGTCGTCTTCTCGACCGTCTGGTTCCCCGCGACGGTGGTGACGCCGAGCAGCTCGACCTCCGGGCTGGCGAGCGCGAGCAGCAGCGCGACGGCGTCGTCGTGGCCCGGGTCGCAGTCATGGATGATCCTTCTCATCGCGGGGGCATCTGCGGCGGCCTGAGTCAGAGCACGTGGTTGTGCCTCGGCAGCGGCTTGGGCGGCGGCCGAGACACACCTTATTGGACGGTGCCGTGACGATGCCTCCGGCCGTTCCGGGATTGCCCGGCCTAAGATGAGGGCATGAAGCCCGCACCACGGACACCGCTGCTTTCGGTCGGTCACGAGGATGAGTGGGCGGAGATCAATCGCGAAGAGGCTGAGCAGCTGCGTGCCAGCAATATGGCTCTGACGCCCGCTCAGCGGCTCGAGGTCGGCCAGAAACTCTCCGAACAGGCGGTCGAGCTTTTGGTTGCTGGCTATAGGGCTGGCCTTGTTCCCGAGCGAGCCCTCTGGTCCTGATCTCGCCGGCGTCGTCGCCGACGCCGACGCTGCCGGACTCGAGCATGTCGTTGTCGGTGGCTTCGCCGTTATCGCGCACGGCCACGTGCGTGCCACCAAGGACAGCGACCTGCTCGTGCCAGACGGTCCCGACGCAGATGCTGCGGTGCTGCGCTTCCTCGACCGGGTCGACGGAAGGCGCCTCGGCGACGGCAAGGCGCTTACTCCCGAGGACATTGCCGGCGCGCACAACCTGCGCGTCAACAGCCGCCGCGGCATCGTCGACATCATGCGCGGAGGGCTGCCACCCTTGGATTTCGACACCGTCGCCGGGCAGGCCGAAACGGTCGTCTTTCGCGGTCAACAGGTGCGTGTCGCAGGTCTCGCCAGCCTGGTCGG
>JASHYF010000464.1 GCA_030043235.1 Solirubrobacteraceae bacterium
CGCCGCGCGCGCGAGCGCGCCGGGGAGGTGCGCGGGCAGGGCGGCGGCGAGGCGGCTGGCGTAGATGGACGCGTACACGCTGCCGATGATCGCCACGCCGAGCGTGCCGCCGAGCAGGCGCGTGGCGTCGTTGACCGCGGATCCCACGCCCGCCTTGGCCTTCGGCACGACGCCCATGATCGCCTCCGTGGCGGGCGCGCTCGTGAAGCCCATGCCCACGCCGTAGAGCACCATCTGCGCGGCGATCGTCCCGTAGGCGGTGGTGGGTGCGACGATCGCCGCGACCCACGCGTAGAAGCACGCCACGAACACGAGGCCCGCGGCGACGATCAGCTTCGTGCCCAGGCGCACGGCCAGCCGCGTGCCGAGCACCGAGGCCACGCCCACGGAGCTCGCCACCGGCAGCAGGTGCACGCCGGTGGACAGCGGCGTGTAGCCCTTGATGAACTGGAAGTACTGCGTCATCAGGAAGATGAAGCCGAACAGCGAGAAGAACGCCACCGTCACCGAGCCGCTCGCCGCGGTGAAGCGGAGGTTGCGAAACAGCGTCACGTCGAGCATCGGCTCGCGGGCGCGCAGCTCCCACGCGACGAACGCCGCGAACAGCGCCAGCGCGAGCGCGAAGCCGCCGAGCGTGCGCCCTGCGCTCCAGCCGTACTGCGGAGCCTCGATGATCGTGAAGATCAAGAGGCCCATCGCCGCCGTGGACAGCGCGATCCCCGGGCGGTCGGCGCGCGGGGCCTGCGCGTCGCGCGAGGTGGGCACGCTCCAGCCCACCAGCGCCGCCGCCACGAGCGCCACGGGCGTCATCGCGAAGAAGATGCTGCTCCACGAGAACTGCCCGAGCAGCCAGCCGCCGGCGATCGGCCCGAGCGCGATCGCCACGCCCGCGGTCGCGCCCCACAGGCCGATCGCCCGCGCGCGCTCGGAGCGCTCGGTGAACACGTTCGAGATCAGCGACAGCGTCGCCGGGAAGATCATCGTCGCGCCCAGCCCCATGAAGCAGCGCGCGGCGATCAGCTCCCCCGGGCTCGAGGTGAGGCCGCCGACCGCGCTCGCGAGGCCGAACACGCCGAGCCCCGCGAGCAGCATGCCCTTGCGCCCCACGCGGTCGGAGAGGCTGCCAGAGGCGAGCAGCAGCGCGGCGAACACGAGGTTGTACGCGTCGACCACCCACTGCAGCTGCATGTTGCTCGCGTGCAGCTCGCGCACGAGCGTCGGCAGCGCCACGTTCACGATCGTCGTGTCCAGGTTGATCGCGAACGCCGCCAGCAGCAGCGACATCAGGATCAGCGGGCGGTTGTGTACGGGGGCCGGTCTGTGCATCGGCGGAGTCCTAACACATATGCTTGAGCTTTTCAAGTAATCGATTGAGATTTTCAACAAGACTGTTACAATCGGCGCGTGCGCTCATACGGCCAGTACTGCTCGGTGGCAAAGGCACTCGACGTGATCGGCGATCGCTGGACGCTGCTCGTCGTCCGCGAGCTGCTGCTGCGCGGGCCGTGCCGCTACAGCGACCTGCAGAGGGGTCTACCCGGGATCGCCACGAACCTGCTCGCCGGCCGCGTGCGCGAGCTCGAGCAGGCCGGCGTGCTCGTGCGCGAGGAGGCGCCGCCGCCGGTCGCCGCGACGCTCTTTCGCCTGACGCCGCGCGGCGAGCAGCTGCAGAGCGTGCTCGTGGAGCTCGCGCGCTGGGGCGCGCCGATGATGGCCGAGCCCGTGGAGGATGCGGTGTTTCGCAGCCGCTGGCTGGAGATGCCGGTGCACCTCTTCCTCAGCGACCACGCGCCCGAGGAGCCGCCCGTGGCGATCGAGCTGCGCACGCGCGAAGAGCCGATGACCGTCGAGACCGCAGCGGGCGAGGTGCGCGTGCGGCCCGGCTCGGCCGAGCAGCCCGACCTCGTGTTGAGCGGTGAGCCCCAGCTGATCGTCGGCGTGCTCGCCGGGGCGCTCGCGCTCGCCGAGGCACGCGCGCAGGGCCTGCGATGCGAGGGCGACCCCGCGGCGCTCGCCCGCCTGCAACCGCTCGCGTAGGGATTCCCAGAGGCGCCCCTTTGGTGCGGCGCGATCGAGCGTCATGCCTCGGCGGGATCGAGCGTCATGCCTCGGCGCGATCGAGCGCGGGCGGGCGGGCTCGATTTCGTCTCGTGCGCCCTACTCCCCCAGCTCGACCACCATCGGTGTCCCTGTCTCGAACCAGCAGCGGTGCAGCTGCTCGACCTTCGCCCGCGCCGGCAGCCCCCGCCGGTGCCGGCCACGCTCGCCGTAAGCGAGCAGGTTCGATCGCGGCCCCTCCCGGCCGGCGAGCTCCGGGCACAGGGTTCAAGCGCGCGAGACGGGCTATAACCGTGGAACGGATGAAGATCGGACTGGAGCAGGGCACGACGCTCAGCGACGCAAGTCGCGAAAGCATCCAGGTGCTCCAGGAGGTGCTCAGCGAGCATAACCACGGCCTCGTGCACGACTACCTCAGGGCCGCCCAGCTCGCGCGGGAGACGGCCAAGCACCTCGGGCTCTCGGCGGAGGAGGTGCTGTGCATCGAGCTCGCCGCGCGGCTGCACGACATCGGCAAGATCGCCATCCCCGACGCGATCCTGGACAAGCCCGGGCCGCTCACGAAGAAGGAGTGGGCGGTCATGCGCACGCACACGGAGGCCGGCGCGCGCATCATCGGCGCCGCCCCGGCGCTCGAGGGCGTCGCGGTGGTCGTGCGCTCTCATCACGAGCGCTACGACGGCAAGGGCTATCCCGACGGGCTGCGCGGCGATCGCATCCCGTTCGGCGCGTGCATCCTGGCCGTGTGCGACGCGTTCGTAGCGATGATGCGCCAGCGCCCGTACATCGACGCGATCACAGTCGCCGAGGCGATCGCCGAGCTCAAGCGCTGCTCGGGCACGCAGTTTCACCCGCGCGCGGTGGAGGCCTTCCAGGAGGTCTTCCACGAGCTGTTCGAGTGACGCGGGCGTGATGTAGCATCGGCTGCGTGGAGCACGCGACGCTCGCACGCGCTCGTGGATGCCGCTAGGCGCGGGCGTGAGCAGGCGTCCGGGCCGGCGCGCGTGGTCGTGCTCGGCGGGGGCTTCGGCGGGGTCTACACAGCGCTCGCGCTGGAACGCCTGGTGGCCGCCGGAGCCCCGCTGGCCCTCGCGCTGGTCAACCGCGAGAACTACCTCGTCTTCCAGCCGATGCTCGCGGAGGTGATCGCCGGCGACGTCGGCATCCTCGACACCGTCAGCCCGCTGCGCCAGCTGCTGCCGCATACGGAGCTGTTCGTGCGCGAGATCGAGAGCGTCGACCTGGAGCGCCGCGTGGTCACGCTCGGCGCGGGGCTCACGCCCCGCACGCACGAGCTGCCCTTCGACCATCTCGTGATCGCGCTCGGCAACGTCACGGACTTCCGCGGGATCCCAGGCCTGCCCGAGCACGCGCTGGCGTTCAAGACGCTCGCCGACTCCGTGCGCATCCGCAACCACGTGATCCACGTGCTCGAGCAGGCCTCCGTGGTGCGCGAGGCGGAGCTGCGCCGCGCGATGCTCACCTTCGTGGTCGCCGGCGGCGGCTTCTCGGGCACGGAGGCGGCGGCGGCGCTGAACGACTTCGTGCGCGCGGCCGCCCGCACCTACCGCTCGCTGCCGCCGCGGGAGATCAGGGTCGTGCTCGTGCACAGCGGCCCGCGCGTGCTCGAGCGCGAGCTCACGCCCGCGCTCGCCTCCTACGCGACCGCGACGCTCGCAAGGCATGGCATCGAGCTGGCGCTCGGGCAGCGCCTGGTGGCGGCCAGCCCGCACGGCGCCGTGCTTGCGGACGGGCGTCGCATCGCCACGCGCACGCTGATCTCAACCGTGCCCTCCTCACCCAACCCGATCGTCGAGCAGCTCGCGCTGGCGAGCGTGCGCGGGCGGCTCGAGTGCGACGCCACGCTCGCGGTGAGGGGCGCCGAGCGCGTGTGGGCGCTCGGGGACTGCGCGCACGTGCCACTGCCCGGCGGC
>JASHYF010000465.1 GCA_030043235.1 Solirubrobacteraceae bacterium
TATCGCGAGCGCAAAGATGAACGAATCTGGGAACGTCTACTACGCTGTCTTCACGAACGACCAGGGCACGGCGACGAGCGCGTCGGCGACCCTAACGCTCCGCAACTCGCCACCGGTCTTCACCGCCGCTAGCCCTCCGTTGACTGTCGCGGCCCGGGCACCAATCCCATACACGTTCACAGCTGTCGGAAACCCAACGCCGACCTTTTCGTTGGCGGCAGGAGCTCCTAGCTGGCTCACCATCAACCCTGCAACAGGAGCCCTCGAAGGCGCCGTGCCGCCCGAAACGACTAACTTCGACTACTCAGTCATCGCCACGAACTCGCACGGCTCGCAGACGGCTGGCCCGTTCTTTACCGCCGCCGAACCGCCCGTTCTAGTCACCGGCACCGTCAAGTTGGAAAACGGCGAACCGGTGGCCGGAACCGTTGTCGACGCCTGCATTTCCACTGGGGGACTATGCTACAGCGTTCACACGACGTCGGGAGGCGACTTTTCCGTGGATGCGCTCGCGGGCACAACGATCGTCCTCACGGCGTACCCGCCTGACGAAAGTGTCGGCAAGATCGCGCCCGCGGCGACGGCGCCGCTGCTCGTACCGAAATCCGGCCTTGAAGGCGAGGCTCTAACCCTCGAAAGCGTCGAACCCCCGTCGGAACTGATGCTGAAGGGGTATGACGGGTCGCCCTCTACGCTCTACTGGCAAGGGAAGACCTCAGTGAGCACCAAAGGATGTGCCGAAGGAATCGATACCGTGTCGATCTTGGGCCAAAACAGCCATACGGCGGTCCCGGAAGCCCGGTTTGACGTACTCGAAGAAGCCCCGCCAGGCTCGGGCACGTATTCGGGCGCACTAGAACCGCTGTATCCGATGCACGGAGCGGCGACGATTGACAATCGCATCCTGTGTGTGGAAAAAAGCGCGCTTACCCCGTCCGAAGGACCATCCGGTGGTGGCACCACGGTGGACCTCGCGGGCAGGGGTTTTACGTCGGTGACCGGAGTCTACTTCGGGTCTACGGAGGCACCCAGTTATAAGATCCTGTCGAGCGAAGCGATCGAAGTCGTCGCGCCAGAAGGCAGCGGAACGGTCCCAGTCACCGTTACCGAGGCCAACAAAGGGCCTGTGTCGGTCGCAAACTACACCTACATCACTGTGGCCGCCCTGTCGCCGACGGAAGGACCAACCGCTGGTGGCACGGTAGTGCACATCTCAGGAGGCGGGTTGGGGACCGTCGCTGCCGTGCGCTTTGGGGAAAGCTACGCGACCGTCGTCGGCGTATCGGCAACAGAAGTTGAAGCAGAAAGCCCGCCAGGAACGGGCACGCAAGACATCTCCGTCGAAACAGAGTCGGGCATTGTCGTTGCGGGCGGCCCAGGCGCCAAATTCACCTATACTGGCAGCCGCAGCGCCGCGAGACCGGCTACGGGGCGGCTCGGCGGTCACCTCTTGCACTCAGGCGTGCCCATCGGAGACACGGGACGTTTGTCCGCCGTCCTGGTGGGTGCGGTACACGCTCACGCCCACCGAAGTGACGCTCGTGACGCTCGGCGCCGCTTTTTTGCCGCCGCTGCGACGACGAAGCGCAGCGGCGCGACGCCGGATGGAGAGGCATTCTGACCAGGAGGCCAAGCGGGCGTTGAGTGTCAGGTTCGCTATTTCGTGGAACACGACTACGCCCCTGACTTTTACAAGAAAACTGAGGGGCAAGCATTCACCATGACGACCTGCACGTCGAACCCGCAAACGGTGGCAGCGCAGGTTTTGGCAGACAACGAGGCGTTCATCACCCAGACTGCAGACGCCTCCTATTTCACCGTGCCGGGCGTAGCGGGCTTTTATTCGACAGAGGAGTGGCACAGCATCATTTGGAGCGCGTCGCAGGCTGTTGCCGAGGCCGCCGCTTATGACGCGGATAGCTCGTGGCTGTCGCTGTTCTGGAGTCTCTGTTTTCCCCCCCCGCCTCCGCCGCTCCCGCCGCCCACCCCGCCATGTCCACCACCGAATATAGCGGTGCGACGACTGGCGTATCGCGTCTCGTTGTCGCACGATGCCGCTGACTCAAGCGAGTGTAAGAAAATTCTGATTGATCCGAGCGGAACGGTTCTGGACGCGAACGGCAGCCCCGTGCCGGACGCTAGCGTCTCGATCTTGCGCTCTGAAACCTGGAGCGGCCCTTTCGGATTGGTCAGCCCGGAATCGGCGGGCATCGAACCGGCGGTGAACCCAGAGACGACCGAAGCGCAAGGCATCTTTCAGTGGGAGGTGGACTCTGGCTTCTACGAGGTGCAGGCGACCGCGCCCGAGTGCACCGCGCCCGGTAACCCAAGCGAATCGGCGGCGACCATCGGCCCGTACCCGGTGCCGCCACCGCAGGTCGGGTTGACAATCAGACTGGCGTGTGCAGACGAAGCGCCAGCACCGGCGCCGACGGTCACGAGCCTCAGTGCAAGCACTGGACCCACGAGCGGAGGCACGCGCGTGACGGTCCTGGGAACCGGGTTCGCGCCCGAAAGCCGCGTAATGTTCGGCTCCGCGCCCGCGAGCGTCACATACGTTGGGCCGGAAGATCTAGAAGTGGTCTCGCCCACCGGCGACGGGTCGGTGGAAGTCCATGTGCAGACAGCGGGTGGCACTAGTGCGAATACGTCAGCCGACACGTTCTTCTACGGAGCGCCTCCCAC
>JASHYF010000466.1 GCA_030043235.1 Solirubrobacteraceae bacterium
CCAAGCAAAAATCCGCAGCGACATCGAGACCCACATAGCGACGTTCAACGAGCAGGCCGAGCCGGAACGCCAAGCCGTCAGCGAGGAGCTACGCCGCATCGCCCAGCACGAAAAGAAGCTACTGCAAGCCCACTACGACGACCATGTCTCCGAGGAGCTCTTTGCTGAGGAGCAAGAGCGGCTCAGGCGGGCGAAGATCGCCGCCGAAACCCGTCTCGCCGAACTACAGACCGACTACACCGACGCCCTGGAGCAACTCGACCTCGCCCTACAGCTCACCGACCACATCCAGGCCGCCTACATCACCGCCGAACCAGCCATCCGCCGGCTCTTCAACCAAGCCATCTACGAACGCATCTGGATCAGCCGCGAGACCATCACCCACGTCCAGCATGCCAAGCCCTTCGACGACCTGCTGGCCAGCCAGCGACCCACCACCAGCCGCCAGGCCAGCATAGACGGCCCGCCAGCAGCCCAGTTCCAGGGCTGGACCCTGGCCGGGCCAAGGCCCGCCAGACGGCCAGGCCATATAAAGGACCCCAAGGCAGTCCTTTGCCTTGGAGGTTCTCACGTACAGCGTTGTTGAGCGCTGCTGAGTTTGGGCACGAGCAGCGCCGCTCGTGCTGTTGATGGTGGTGATGGCGTTCGCGGAGTTGGCAGGCTTTGGCGCGTTTCTGAACGCGTGAGAGCCCTCCCGTCTGCTTGGTCGCTGTCGGGAGGGCTCTCCTGGATGCCGGAGGTGGCACCCGATGTTGATCGTATGCGCCGAGGAGGAGCGGGTCGAGGCTGAGTTGGGGAGCGGGGCGTTGGTGTGTCCGTCGTGTCGGGGGAGGCTGGGGCCGTGGGGTTATGCGCGTAGGCGGGTGCTGCGGTGCGCGTCGGGGAATCGGTCGCTGCGGCCGAGGCGGGCGCGTTGCCGGGGATGCGCTGGCACGCATGTGCTGCTGGCGGATTTGTGCTTGTTGCGCCGGCGGGATGAGGTGTCGGTGATCGGCCGGGCGATCGAGGCGAAGATCGCTGGCGCGGGGCATCGTGTGATCGCTGAGCGGCTTGGGGTACCGAAGGACACGGTGCGTGGCTGGCTGCGCCGGTTCGCTTTGCGGGCTGGTCAGACCCGGGTGTATTTCACGCGGTGGGCGGTCGTGCTGGATCCGGAGCTCGGGGGGGTGATGCCGGCCGGCAGCGGCGTCGCGGACGCGTTGGAGGCGATCGCGGTCGCGGTGCGGGCGTGGGTGTTGCGGTTCGGAGTGGGCGAGGTGTGGCGGGTCGCGTGCTGGCTGTCGGGTGGGGTGCTGTTGTGCAACACGAGTTGCCCCTTCCCGTTGGTGCGGTGAGCTGAGATCGTGGCGCGCTCGTGACTTCGAGCGTTGGGAGAGGGTGTGGATGAGAACGGCCGCCGCGAGGTTGGTCTCTTTAGGTATGCGCTGATCCGTGACGCTGCGGACCCGGCGATCTCCAAGGCCGAGCGTGGCCGGCTGGTCCGCGCGCTTTGTGAGCGTGAGCACGTCGCGCCTGATGGCCGCCTGGTGCGGGTCGCTCGCACGACGCTGGACCGGTGGATCCGCGCGTATCGCCGGGCCGGCTTCGAGGCGCTTGTTCCTGCGCCGCGGGTCGTTGATCCGCGCACGCCGGCCGAGCTTTTGGAGTTGGCGTTCGCGTTGAAGCGTGAGCGCATGGAGCGAACCGCGGCGCAGGTGCGGGAGATCATGCTCGCTGCGGGCGGGCCCGCGCCGGGGTTGCGGACGTTGCAGACGCATCTCGCGCGTCAGGGGCTGAACATCCGCGCGGACGGCCGCTCTGCGGGGAAGGTTTATGGCCGCTTCGAGGCGTCTGCTCGCAACGAGCTGTGGACGGGTGACGGGTTGCACGGCCCCCTGTTGGACGGCCAGGGGGCTCGCAGGGCGGTGCTGTTGGCGTTCATTGATGATCACTCCCGGTTGTTGGTCGGCTGGCGGTGGGGCACGGGCGAGGACGTGTTCCGCTTGGAGGCCGCGCTGCGGTCCGGGCTGATGGCGCGTGGTGTTCCGCAGGCGATCCTGGTTGACCGCGGGTCTGCGTTCGTCTCCTCGCAGCTTTTGCGTGCGTGCGCGGTGCTCGGCGTGAAGCTGATCCACGCGAGCCCGCGCGCGGCGAGCACGAAGGGCAAGATCGAGCGGTTCTTCCGCACGGTCCGCGACCAGTTCCTGGTCGAGATCGACGATGGTGTCAAGCTGGGTGAGCTGAACCGTTTGTTCTCGGCGTGGCTGGAGGTCGTCTACCACCGGCGTGTGCATTCCGAGACCGGGCAGACGCCGCTTGAGCGCTTCGACGCCGCCGGCGCGCCGGCGCTGCCGACCCCAGCGCTGTTGCGAGAGGCGTTTTTGTGGAGCCAGGAGCGGACCGTCACGAAGACCGCGACGGTGTCGCTGCACGGCAACCAGTACGAGCTCGACGCGGCGCTGGTGGGCCGCAAGGTCGAGCTGGTGTTCGACCCGTTCGACCTGACCCGGATCGAGGTGCGCTACCAGCACCGGCCGTTCGGGACCGCAGTGGCGCTCGTGATCGGCCGGCATACCCATCCACAGGCGCAGCGCGAGCTCCCACCAGCGCCGGCGCCGACGGGGATCGACTATCTCAAGCTGCTCGCCGCCAAGCGCGACGCTGAGCTCGGCGCCCGGCGGATCGACTACGCAAGCCTCACCCAACCCGGCGGCGGCGGCGGCGGCGGCGAGGATCGTGACATCAACCAAGAGAAGGGCGGTGAGCAGTGAGTATCGACATGTTGCGCTCGCACTACGGGTTCTCTCGGATGCCGTTCGGGAAGGATCTCGCGCCGGGAATGCTGCACGCGCACGCAGCGCACGCGGAGGCCCTCGCACGGATCCAGTGGTGCATCTCAGAGCGGGCGATCGGGGTGATCAGCGGCGAGTGCGGCGCGGGGAAGACCGTCGCCGCGAGGGCGGCCGTCGCGGGGCTGGACGCCTCCCGGCACACGATCCTTTATCTCGGTACCCCTGGGGTCGGGCTGCGCGGGATCTACGGGCTGATCGTCACCGCGCTGGGCGCCACCCCGAAGTTTCACCACGCCTCGCTGATCCCCCAAGCCCAAGAGCTGCTCGCGGCCGAGGCATCCGAGCGCGGCAAGCAGGTCGTGTTGATCATCGACGAGGCGCATCTCTTGGACGGCGAGTGCCTGGAGGGCATCCGGTGCCTGGGCAACATGGGGATGGACCAGGCCGCGCCGTTCTGCCTGCTGTTGCTCGGCCAGCCGACGTTGCGTCGCCGGCTGCGTCAGGGCACGTTCGCCGCCCTGGACCAGCGGATCGCGGTGCGCTACTCGCTCGCGGGTCTCGACGCCACCGAGACGCAGGGCTATATCGCTCACCATCTCGCGCTCGCGGGACGCTCGGACACGCTTTTCTCAGACGACGCGATCGCGCTGATCCACGAGGCCTCCCGCGGCCTGCCCAGGCAGGTCAACAACCTCGCGCTCGCCGCGTTGATCGCCGCGTTCGCTGCCAAGAAGGCGATCGTGGACGAGAGCTCGGCTCGTACCGCGCTCGCCGAGGTTCAAGCCGAGTGACCCAGCAAACGAGCCTGCCGCTGGACCCCTCACCAGAGGACCCCGCCAAGCCAAACGGAGCGGTGGGGCTCCCGGCCCCCGAGGGCTGGCCCGCGCCACCCGACCCGACGGTCTACCATGGCCTCGCGGGCGAGATCACACACACGATCGCGCCGCACACCGAGGCCGACCCCGTCGCGATCCTCTCCCAGCTGCTGGTCTCCTTCGGTGCCGCCGCCGGCCGCGGCGCCTGGTTTCAGGTCGAGGCGACCCGCCACCACCCCAACCAGTTCCTCGTCCTGGTCGGTGACTCCGCTCGCGCCCGCAAGGGCTCCTCCTGGGATCACGTGCACCGCCTGATCACCAGCGCCGACCCGACGATCAACCCCCGGATCCTGACGGGTCTCTCCAGCGGCGAGGGCCTCATCTGGTCAGTCCGTGACCCCGCCGGCCAAGACCCCGGCGCCCCCGACCAGCGGCTGCTGGTGATCGAGCCGGAGTTCGTCACCGTCCTGAAGAACGTGGGCCGCGAGACCTCCACCCTCTCACCGACGCTGCGCTGCGCGTGGGACGGCCGGCCGCTGGCGATCCTGACCCGCACCGCGCCCGCACGCGCAACCGACGCGCACATCAGCGTGATCGGCCACATCACCGCCACCGAGCTGCGCCACCACGCCAACACCATCGAGCTCGCCAACGGGCTACTCAACCGCTTCCTGCTGCTCGGCTGCCGCCGCGTCAGGCTGCTACCCGAAGGCGGCGACCCCGACCCCCTGAAACGCACCGGCCTGCAGCGCCGCCTCACCACCACACTCAAAGCCGCCCAGCGCGCCGGGCAGCTACGCCTCTCGACCCCAGCCCGCCAAGCGTGGGCAGACGCCTACCAGCAGCTCGCCGAACCCCAGCCCGGGATCGCCGGCGCGATCGCAGCACGCGCCGAAGCGCACACCATCCGCCTCGCGCTCCTCTACGCGCTACTCGATGACACCCGCCAAATCAAGCCCGCGCACCTCACCGCCGCCCTCGCGCTACGAGACTACGCGCAACGCTCAGCGACCTGGACACTCGAGCACACCACCGGGAACCCCCTCGCCCGACAAATCCACACCGCGCTCACCCACACCCCCAACGGGCTGACCCGCACACAACTGCGCGACCTACTACACCGCAACCCCACCACCACCCAGCTCGACCGCGCCCTCGCCGAGCTCGCCGCCGACGGCAAAATCACAAGCCACCGCGTCCTCACCACCGGACGCCCCGCCCAACTCTGGAAAACCACGCAGCCCGCATAACTCGCCGCCCGCGAACGGGCAACTCGCGCGCAGCGCAAAACCTAAGAGCCAAAATCAGCGAAGCGGAGCGGTCCAGTCAAGGGCGGCCCGACAGGGCCGAGCGCAGCGAGCCGCGAAGCGGCGCCCTTTACGGGACCGCGCAGCGAAGCTACCCCCGCACCAGCCCACCACCACACGCCCCCTTTCAACGTTTCAACGTTCGAGCGTCAAACCAACCCATCCCCAACGAGAACAGCGCAACCATCCCCAAAAAGAACGGCGCTCAACAAAGGGGTGCTGACGCGGTCAGGTGAGCCTGTGAAGGAAGGTGATGATTGGTGCCGGAGCCGAAGGACAAGTTGGATGCCGCGAGCGTGCTCGTGGCGAACGGACCAGAGGGCGGGGCTCTCGCGTGGGATGCTGTTGATTGGCGTGCCTGCGAGCAGCGCGTACGGCGTCTGCGTCAGCGGATCTTCACGGCGAGTAGGGCGGGGGACCTGAAAAGGGTCCGTAACCTGCAGAAGTTGATGCTTCGTTCGCGCGCGAACGCGCTGTTGAGCGTGCGGCGGGTGAGCGAGCGTAATGCTGGCCGCATGACGGCGGGCGTTGACGGCGAGGTGGTGCTGACCGCGAAGGCCAAGATGCAGTTGGCTGAGACGGTGCAGCGCTCATCGGGGTCGTGGCGCGCCCTGCCTGTCAGGCGGGTGTATATCCCGAAGCAGGGCAGAGGTGGGAAGCAGCGTCCGCTCGGTATCCCCGTGATCGCGGACCGCGTGCAGCAAGCGCGGGTCATGAGCGCGTTGGAGCCCGAGTGGGAGGCACGGTTCGAGCCGCGCTCGTATGGGTTTCGGCCGGGCCGTGGCTGCCATGACGCGATCGCAGTGATCTACGTGAACGCCAACGGCAAGAGCCCGAAGCGACGGTGGGTGCTGGACGCGGATTTGGCGGCGGCGTTCGACCGGATCGAGCACTCCCACATCCTTCGCCAGCTCGGCTCGTTTCCCGCCAGGGGACTGGTCAAGGAATGGTTGAAGGCAGGGGTCATCGAGGATGGTCGGTTCGCCCCGACCGAGGAAGGAGTTCCCCAAGGCGGGGTGATCAGCCCCGTGCTGTTGAACATCGCGCTGCACGGGATGGAGCAGGCCGCCGGGGTCCGCTACTGCAAGACCGGCAGGAATGCCGGCTTCACAGCGACGGGCTCCCCGGTGCTGGTCAGGTACGCCGATGATCTGATCGCCTTGTGCCACACACGGGACGAGGCGCTGAAGGTCAAGGCGAGGCTTGCCGAGTGGCTGGCGCCCAGGGGCCTGGTCTTCAACGAGGACAAGACGAGGATCGTCACCCTCGACGAGGGCTTCGACTTCCTGGGATTCAACGTCCGTCGCTACCGCGGCAAGCTGCTGATCAAGCCGAGCAGGGCGGCCGTGAGGGCAATCCGGGAACGGTTGCGCACCGAGATGCGGTCCCTGCGCGGGACCAACGCGCAAGCGGTGCTCATACGACTGAACCCCATCATCAGGGGCTGGTCGGCCTACTACCGGGGCGTGGTCTCCAGCAAGACGTTCAGCGCGCTGGACGACTACGTATGGAAACTCACCTACAAGTGGGCGACCTACGGCCACCCGAACAAGTCGAAGCGCTGGGTCGTCAAACGGCACTTCGGCAGGTTCAACCGCTCCAGGCGCGACAAATGGGTGTTCGGCGACCGCACCAGCGGCGTCTACCTGCTCAAGTTCGCCTGGACACGGATCATCCGACACCAGTTGGTCACGGGCACGTCCTCCCCGGACGACCCCGCCCTGACCGGATACTGGGCCGAGCGGCGAGCAAAGATGCCACCCCCGACGGTCGGCAAGGCCAGATGGCGCCTCTACAGGGTCCAAGACGGTCACTGTCC
>JASHYF010000467.1 GCA_030043235.1 Solirubrobacteraceae bacterium
GCAAACAGCTCGAACACCGGCCGCCCCGCGGCGAGCCCCAGCGACACCTCGGCACCGCTCGTGCCGCGGCTGACCGTCCCGAGCCACGCGCCCGGCTGCTCGAGCCGCTGCCAACGGCCGCTGTAGTGCAGGACCCGCGCGCGATCGCCGTAGGGCACGAGCGCTCGGCCGATCGGCATCGTGGTGGCAGCGCCGAACGCGCCGGTGAACGTGATCTGCAGTTCGTACACCGCCCCAGCGGGGAGCTTCACATCGGCCGACGTGACGTTGCCCTCGCCGCTCAGGCGGTTCACGTAGCCGCCCCGCGAGCCCACCGGCCTCGCAGCGATCGTCCACGCGCGCACGGCGGCGCCGGCTTCGAGGATTCGCCAGCTCACCCCGATCAGCCCGCGCGCCGCACCGGCGCCGTCCAAGCGCAGGGCGCCCACGCGCAGAGGGCTCACGGCCTGCGTGCCGAGCACTTCCTGCGAGCCCGCGGTCGATCCATGTTCTTCGCCGGTGGTGGAGCCGCTGGATTTGTGTTCGGGTTCTGTCGGGGCTTCCCCTGAGCCGGTGAGGGGCAGCTGGACCGTCTGGGAGTTGCCCAGCGTGAGCACGAGCAGCGCTTCGTGCAGGCCCGTCGCGGTGGGATCGAAGCTCGCCGACACTTCGCAGCTTTCTCCCGGCGCGAGCGTTCGCCCGTCGCACCCCTCCGCTCCGATCGCGAAGTTTCCCGCCTGCGTGCCTTCCACGGCCGCGCCGCCGATCGTGACCGGACGCACGTCGTCGTTCGTGAGCGTGGCCGTCAACGCCTTGCTGCGCGAGCCCACCGCGCGCGTTTCGAACGTCAGCGAGCGCTGGTCGAAAGCCGCGTCGTAGGGGCCGTAGGGACCAACGGTCACGAGCGCCGCGAGCGCGTCGATGGTGGGCCGCTGCGCGTCGTAGAACGCGCCGTAGGGGCTGGGCTTCAGGCCGGACGCGAGCGCGTTTTGCAACGCGGCTTCGCTCGGCAGGAACGCGCCGACGAGCTCTTCGGCCGGGGTGTGTTCGCCCGTTTCGAGGTTGCCTTCACCGGCGTATTCCGCCGTCACCTGGTAGCGCGAGACCCACCGTGCCGCGCGTTCGCCAGCCGCCTGGCGCCCGGTCAGCGCCAGTCCCACCCCGCCGAGCGCCGTCGATTCGACGTCGGGTTCGTCTCCGTCGCTCTTGGGCACGCCACCGCCGGCTTCCTGGATGCTTGCCAGATAAGCGCCCGCTTTCGCCAGCGCGGCTTCGACCGTTTCGAGCTCGCTCTGGCCGATCGCGCTCGCGCCCAGCGCGCGGGCCGCGACGAGCGCTTCGACAGCTTCGACGTCGACGCTGGTCAGCCCGAACGATCCGCTCGCTTCCTGTTTGGCGGTGATCAGCGACAGCGTCTTTTGCGCCTTGGCCGAGAGCTTGCCGGTGCGGGCCAGCGCGAGCACGGTGGCGGCGGTGACTTCGACGGCTTCGGTGGCTTTGCCTTCGCTCTCGACCTGGCCGGTCTTTTCGAGCCTGCCTTCGAGTTGGTTGCGTAGGTTCATCCCGGCGAAATCGGAGGGGTTTTGCCCGAGCGCGTGCAGGCCGAGCACGGCGAGCGCGAGCCGCGGGGTGCTCTGAGGTTCGTCGGATTCGCCCAGGCCGAGGTATTCGCGCAGGGGAATGCCCTCCACGGTGACGCCCTTTTCTTCGCCGCTGCGCGCGAGCCAACCCACGACCCGTCTGAGCGCGGTGTCGGCGACGCCGGCCTGCGCGAGCACGATGGCGCCGCGCAGGGACAGTTCCGGTTTGACGTGCGGGGAGAGTTTTTCGGATTCCTCAGCTTCTGCCTCACCGGCCGTTTCATCGAGCGTGGACGTGAGCCAGGGACTCGCCAGCCGGGCTGGTATCACCGAGGATTCTTGTTCGCCCGGCAGGCTGAAGGACAGGGGCCCGCTGCCATCCATCGGTTCGATCCGGGGGGCGCCGCCGCTGCCGAACGACCAGCCTTCGACCGAGTTGACCGGCGAGCGGCCCTCCGGGCTTTCCGCGCCATATGCGCTGTAACTCCAGCGGCCGCCCGGTTTGCCGCGCCAGTAAGACCAGTACGCGGTGGCGGGCGGGGTGCTCTTGCAGCTCTCTTCGGCGGGCGTGGGCTCGCCGTCGATGCGACAGATGAAGGCCAGCCCGTATTGTTCGGTGCCTTCCAGCGCAAACCCCGCGTGCTGCAGCGCGTCCACGCCGTCCGACTGCGCACCGAGCGCGCAACCTACGTAGATCTTGCCTCCGCCGAGGTTCTGATCGTCGACGATCACGGTCACGCCCTGGTTCGCTTCGCACGGTTCCCAGCGCGCGATCAATTCGGGATTGGGGTTGGCGACGTTGGCCGCCGCCGCGCTCGTCGCCGGCAGCGCCACCGCGAGCGCGGCGAGCACAGCGAGCGACGCTAGTCGCTCCCGTTCGAAGGCGGTGATGAGACTGCTCATGTCATCTCGCTCCTACCGGGGACGGGCGCTACCCCGCCCCCGGTAGCCATGCGCCTACGGCAGCCCCGCCGGCAGCATCTATGCCTCCCTCAGGTAGATGGTGTCGCCGATGCCGATGGGGGTCTTGCGCGTGGCCTGTTTTTCAGCGCCCCCGTCGATCGAGATCCGCCAGCTCGC
>JASHYF010000468.1 GCA_030043235.1 Solirubrobacteraceae bacterium
CCGTCGCGGCGCCGGCGAGCGGGGTCGCGATCGGTGCGCTCACCGCCGCCCGAGCGGCCGCGGCCGTTGCTACGGGCGCCGTCACGCGGGGGACGGGCGCCTCCGGGTGGGTGGGCTCCGCTACCCACGCCGGCCAGCTCCTCGACGCTCTTGCCCACGATGTCCGGGTCCTCGGCCAAGCGCAGGCCGATGCGCCCGCGCTCGCGGTCGACCTCGACCACGCGCACGTTCACCTCGTCGCCCTTGTTGAGCACGTCCTCGACGCTGTCCACGCGCTGGCCGGGCGAGACGTTGGAGATGTGCAGGAGGCCGTCCGTCCCCTTGGCCAGCTCGATGAACGCCCCGAACGTGGTGGTCTTGACGACCTTGCCGAGGTATTCGTCGCCGACCTCCACCTCCTTCATCATCATGCGGATGCGCTCGACGAGCGCGTCGCCGAGCTCGCCGTTGGCCGAGTAGATCAGCACTTGCCCGTCATCGTTGACGTCGATCTGCGACTCGAACTCCTCGGAGAGTGCGCGAATCGTTTCGCCGCCCTTGCCGATCAGCAGGCCGATCTGCGAGGGGTCGATCTGGATCGTCTGGATGCGCGGAGCGAACTGCGAGAGCTGCTCGCGCGGCGAGCGGATGACCTCGGCCATCTTGCCGAGGATGAACGTGCGCGCCTCTCTCGCCTGGCCGAGCGCGTCGCGCAGGATCTCGAACGTGACGCCGGCGATCTTGATGTCCATCTGCAGCGCGGTGATGCCGCGCTCGGTGCCCGCGACCTTGAAGTCCATGTCGCCGAGATGGTCCTCCACGCCGGCGATGTCGGTGAGGATGATGTAGTCCTCGCCCTCCTTGATCAGCCCCATCGCGATGCCCGCGACGGCACGCTCGATCGGCACGCCTGCATCCATCAGCGACAGCGAGGAGCCGCACACGGAGGCCATCGAGGAGGAGCCGTTGGACTCGAGGATGTCGGAGACCACGCGAATCGAGTAGGGGAACTCCTCGATCGAGGGCACCATCGGCGCGAGCGCCCGCTCGGCGAGCGCGCCGTGGCCGATGTCGCGGCGTTTTACGCCGCCCATGCGCCCCGCCTCGCCGACGGAGAATGGCGGGAAGTTGTAGTGGTGCCAGTAGTACTTTTTGGTTTCCAGGCCGAGCGTGTCCAGGCGCATCTCCTCCTTGAGCGTGCCCAGCGCGGCGACGGACAGCGCCTGCGTCTGCCCGCGGGTGAAGAGCGCCGAGCCGTGGGTCCTCGGGGTGACGCCAACTTCGATCGCGATGTCGCGAATCTCGTTCTCGGCGCGGCCGTCGGGGCGCTTCTTGTGCACGGCGATGCGCTCGCGGATGATCGACTTCTCGAGCGTCTCGAAGGCGAGCTGGACGGCCGCCCGGCGCTCCTTGGCGAGGAGCAGGGTCTCTTCGGTGGCGCCCTCGGGCGCGGCGGGGGCGTGCTGCGCGAGCACCGCCTCCTGAAGGTCCGCGGTGGCGTCCTGGCGCTCGAGCTTGTCCACCACCTGCGTGGCCTCGTCGAGCGCGGCGCCGTGAGAGGCGCGTATCGCCGCGAGGATGCCCTCGTCAACCGTGATCGCCTCGAACTGTTTCTTCGGCTTGCCGACTTTCTCGGCGAGGTCGCGCTGCAGCGCGCACAGCTTCTTGATCTCGGCGTGGGCGATGTCCAGCGCGTCGAGGATCTCCGCCTCGGGGATCTCGTTGGCGCCCGCCTCAACCATCAGGATCGCGTCCTCGGTGCCGGCGACGATCAGGTCGAGGTCGGAGGCGTTCTCCTGATCGGATCCCGCCCCGCCACCGCCCCCGGAGGGAGTGGTCAAGGCCTCCTCGGGCGGGTTGACGACGAAGTTGCCTTCGATCTTGCCGATGCGCACCGCGCCGACCGGGGAGGGCAGCGGGATGTCGGAGACCATCAGCGCGGCCGAGGCGCCGTTCATCGAGAGGATGTCGTACGGGTGCACGTGGTCGATCGAGATCGGGATCGCCACGAGCTGGGTGTCGTAGCGCCAGTCCTTGGGGAACAGCGGGCGGATCGGGCGGTCGATCATGCGCGCGGTCAGCGTCGCCTTCTCGCCGGGACGACCCTCGCGCTTGAAGAACGAGCCGGGGATCTTGCCGGTCGCGTACATGCGCTCCTCGACGTCGACGGTCAGCGGCATGAAGTCGGTGTCGCGAAGCGCTCCCGCGACGGCGGTGCACAGCACCATCGTGTCTCCCTGCCTGACGACGACTGCGCCAGAGGCCTGCTTTGCCATCCTGCCCGTCTCGAAGGAGATCTCGCTGACCCCACCATCCAGACGGTGCCCCCCGATCTCCACGGAGACCCGCGTAACGGCGTCACTGCTCATGTTCACTGCCTTCCTGTCCCGCCCGGTCCAGTCCTCGAGGACTGTGCGCCTCGGCGGTCCGATTCATTTTCTCTTTCCCGAACGAAGGCAGCTTAGCGGACAGTGGCGCGGCGGCCGGCCAGCGCCGGCGCGTGCGAGACGGCAACGCGGTGAGATCGCCCTCAGACGGCGGCCGCGGCCAGGCCCCCGCGCAGCAGCTCGGCGCTCGGCAGTTCGCCCGGCGAGGGCGCCTCGTAGCTCCAGCGCACGACTGCGTCTGGGCCGGTGATGACGAGCGCACGCTGGGGAAAGCCGCCCGGGTGAAGCACGCCGAAGGCGGCGCAGGCAGCGCCCTTCGGCTCGAAGTCCGACAGCTGCTCGGAGCCGACGCCGAGCTTGTCCTTGAACGCGCTCTGCGCCCAGGTGGAGTCGCAGGAGACGCCGTAGAGCGCGTCGCCGCGCTGCTCGAGCTCGCGGCGCACGTCCTCGTAGAGCTGCAGCTGGTCGGTGCACACGGGGCTGAAGGCGAACGGATAGAACACCAGCACGCTGGTGCGGCCCTGCAGGTCCTGCTCGGTGAAGCTCCCGCCGTCGGCGCGCGCGAGCTTGAAGCTCGGCGCGGGGGTGCCTGGTGAGGCCACGGCCATCGCGCTACTTGCGCAGGCCGAGCTCTTTGATGAGCGCGCGGTAGCCCTCGAGGTCGTGGCGCTGCAGGTAGTCGAGGAAGCGCCGGCGACGCCCGACGAGCATCAACAGGCCGCGGCGCGAGCTGTGGTCCTTGCCCTGAGCGCGCAGATGCTCGGTGAGGTGGTTGATGCGCTCGGTGAGCAGCGCGATCTGCACCTTCGTGTTGCCCGTGTCCCGCTCGCTCGAGCCGAACTTGGCGGCGATCTCGCGCTTTCGCTCGGTGGTTATCGCGCTCATGGCTGGAGCACCGTAGCAGACGCCCGGCGCGCGCCGAGCGGCTCAGGGTGATGACCATGCGCCCCGAGCGCCGCCCAGGCGGGCGCGCGCCGAGCGGCTCGGGGTGATGACCATGCGCCCCGAGCGCCGCCCAGGCGGACGCGCGCCAAGCGGCTCGGGGTGATGACCATGCGCCCCGAGCGCCGCCCAGGCGGGCGCGCTCACGCGGCGCCGGCGACACCCCGTTCGGGGCGCGCGGCGATCTCGCGCGTGCGCTGCACGTCGCGGTGCATCTGCTCGACGAGCGCGTCGGCGCTGTCGAAGCGCCGCTCGCCGCGCAGGCGCGCGAGGAAGTCCAGACGCAGAGGCTGGTCGTAGAGGTCGCCGTGGAAGTCCAGCACGTAGGCCTCGATCAGCTCTCCCCTGCCGGTGTCGAAGGTGGGGCGCACGCCGATGCTGACGGCGGCGGGCAGCGGGCGGGCGAACGCCGCGGGGCTGCTGGCGAGGCACGCGTAGACGCCGTGACCGGGGCATGCGAGCGCCTCGTCGGGCACGAGGTTGGCGGTGGGGAAGCCGAGCTCGCGCCCGCGCTCGTCGCCGTAGGCGACCAGTCCCTGCAGCTGGAAGGGGGCGCCCAGCAGCCGGTCGGCCTCGGCGACCTCGCCGGCGAGCAGCAGGCCGCGGATGTGGCTGGAGGACACGACCTCGCCGTCGATCTCGAGCAGCGGGTGCACGACGGTCCTGAAGCGGGTGTCGGCCGACAGCAGCGCGGGGTCGCCCTGCGCGCGGTGGCCGAAGCGGAAGTTCTCCCCCACCGCCACCTGGCGAGCGCCGAGCGCGCCGACGAGCACGTCGTCGATGAACTCCTGTGCGCAGCGCCTGGCGAACTCGGCGTCGAAGGGGATCACGATCAGCTCGGCGACGCCGAGCGATGCGATCAGCTCGGCCTTGCGCGCGAGCGTGGTGAGCAGCTTGGGCGTGTGCTGGGGGGCGACCACGGACACGGGGTGCGGCTCGAACGTGAGCACGCTGTCGGCGCCGGCGATGACCTCGCGATGACCGAGGTGCACGCCGTCGAAGGTGCCGACCGCGACGCTGCGCGCCCTCGCGCGCTCCACGTCGGGCAGGCTGGTGACCTTCACGGCCGCAAAGCCTATTGCGGGCGCTCGCCCGCGGCGTGCCGGGCGGCGAGCTCGATCGCCCGCTCGAGCGCGAGCAGCGGCGGTGCGCTTGCCTGCCTGCCTGCACCCTTCAGGGTGTGCCCTTCAGGGTGCCCTCCGCCACGGAGGGTGCCCGTATGGGTGCCCCGGGGAGCGCCGCGCGGCGGGGGCGGGCACGCGTCGCGCACCTCGAACGGGCCGATCGCGGTGCGCCTGAGCTCCAGGCAGTAGCCGTCGCGCAGGTCTGCGATCAGCGAGCGCACGTACGTGCCGGAGCCGCATTCGATGAGGAAGCCGGCGCGCTGGCGCCCCGGGTGCTCGGGGTCGCGCTCGCGCCACAGCTGCTCGAAGCGCCGCACCGTGACGATCCGCTCGGGCATCTCCACGCGCTCGCCGCGTCGCGCGCGCTTGTATGCGCGCTCGCCGTGGACCTTCACGGCGGAGTACGCCGGCGGACGCTGGCGCACCTCGCCGGTGGGCAGCGCCGGCGGATCGCCGGGAACTCGCCCGGTGTGGGTGATCTCGCCCTCTCGGTCCCCGGTGCTCGAGATCGCCCCGAGCTGCGCGACCGTCTCATAGCGCTTGGGCAGCGCCATGAGCGTGCTTTGTGCCTTGGTGGCACGGCCGACGAGCACGAGCAGCAGCCCGGTGGCGAATGGGTCGAGCGTGCCGGCGTGGCCGGTGCGCTCGCCGCTGAACGCGCGCCTGACGCGCGCGACGACGTCGTGGGAGCTGATGCCGGCGGGCTTGTCGATCAGCAGGACGCCGTCCATCGGCGCGGGCGCCGCTCAGGCGAGCGTGGTGGCGGCGGCGTGGCCTTTGGCGGACGGATGCAGCTGCGCGGCGATCGCCTCGCGCAGGAAGGCGATCAGCTCCTGCGGCTCGAGCGTGGTGGAGAAGCCGGCCGCGCGGCGGTGCCCACCGCCGCCCTGGGCGCGGGCGATGACGGACACGTCGACGTCGTCGTCGGTCGCGCGCAGGGAGATTTTCTGCTGGCCCTTGCGCTCGCCGCTCATGATCTCGCGCGCGAGCACCGCCACCTTGGTGCCTTCGAGCGCGCGCAGCTGGTCGATGATGCCCTCGGAGTAGCTCTCCTCGGCCTCCGCGCGGTCGAAGTCCTCGGCGCTGAGCGTCGCCAGCGCGAGCTCTCCGGCGTCGAAGCGCTGCACCTGCGCGAGCGCGAGCGCGAGGAGCGTGAGCTTGCCGAGCGGCAGCCCCTCGTACAGCCTGCGGTAGACGTCGGGGACGTCCACGCCCGCCTCGATCAGCTCGGCGGCCATCACGTGGGCGCGCGGCCCCGTGTTCTCGTACATGAAGCGCCCGGTGTCGGTGACGAGCGCAACGTACAGCGCCTCGGCGATGCTCGGCGTGGGACGCACGCGGAGCCCGTGCATCAGGTCCCAGATGATCTCCGCGGTGCAGGACGCGTCGGGCACGACGTGGTTGAGCGTGCCGAAGCGCGTGTTGTCATGATGATGGTCGATGTTCAGCAGGTGCGCGCCGTCGCGCAGCACGCTCGCGGAGTTGCGGTCGATGTTGCCGCAGTCGAGGAACACGACAGTGCGCTGTGAGATGTCCGCCGGAGGCGCCTGGATCATGCCGTCGAGCGAGAAGAAGCGGTACTCGCGCGGCAGCGGCAACTCGTCGGGCGAGATGAACATGACGGAGTCCTTGCCGAGGGCGGTGAGCAGCCCCTGCATCGCCACGAGCGAGCCGAGCGCGTCGCCGTCGGGGCTCTCGTGGGCGGCCAGCACGAAGCGCTCGTCCTCGCGCAGCCGCTCGAGCACGAGCTCGCGCGTGGTGGGGCGCGCGCTCATGACGCGGCCCTCGCTTGCTCCTCGATCAGCTCCTCCACGCGCAGCGCCCGGTCGGTGGTGTCGTCGTAGAAGAACTCGAGCGTGGGCGTGCGCTTGAGGTGCAGCTCGCCGGCGAGGCGCGCCTGCAGGAAGCCGTGCGCGCTGCGCAGGCCGGCGAGGGTGTGCTCGCGCTCTGACTGAGTCGAGACCCCCCCCGCCCCGCCGCGGCTGCCGAGCACGCTCACGTACACGCGCGCGTGGCGCAGGTCAGGGCTGGTTCTGACGTCGGTCACGGTTGTAAATCCCACGCGCGGGTCCTTGAGATCCCCTGCCACTGCGTCGCCGAGCACCTGCCGAATCGCCTCGTCCACCCTTCGCATCCGTGCCGTGCTCATCCTATCCCTCCAATTCCGCGCCGCCGCCTGCGTCCCTGCCAAGCGATCGGCAAATTCGCCGCTCGGCTCGAGCGTCCATTTGCGCGACGGTTATACACGGTTCGCACAGGCACGATCCGCGACGCGCGCGAGGCGCGTCTCAGGACGACAGCTCGCGCTCCTGCAGGCGCGTCTCGTAGGTCTCGAGCACGTCGCCCTCGTGCAGGTCCTGGAAGTTGGCGAGCACGATGCCGCACTCGAAGCCGCTGGTGACCTCGCGCACGTCGTCGTTGAAGCGCCGCAGGCTGGCGATGGTGGTGTCGTAGATGACGGTGCCGTCGCGCACGACGCGCACGCGCGCGCCGCGCGCGACCTTGCCGTCGGTGACGAACGAGCCGGCGATCGTGCCGATGCGCGAGGCTTTGAACAGCTGGCGCACCTCGGCCTGGCCCAGCGGCGTCTCCACCTCGGCCGGCTCGAGCATGCCCTGCATGGCGGCGCGCAGCTCGTCGATCGCGCGGTAGATGACCGCATAGGAGCGGATCTCCACGCCCTCGCGCTCGGCGATCTGGCGCGCGTCCCCGACCGGGCGGACGTTGAAGGCGAGGATCACGCCGTCGGAGGCGGCGGCGAGCATCACGTCGGACTCGTTGATGCCGCCGACGCCGCGGTGGATGATGTTGACTTTGACCTCCTGCTGGGGCAGCTTCGCGATCTCGTCCTCGATCGCCTCGAGCGAGCCGGCGACGTCGGCCTTGACGACCAGCCCGAGCTCCTTGACGGCGCCCTCCTGGGCGAGCTTGAAGACGTCCTCGAGCGAGACCTTGCGCCCGGAGCGCCGCGCGAGCGCCTCGGTCTTCAGGCGGTTGGCGCGCTCGCCGGCGAGCTGGCGCGCGCGCCGCTCGTTCTCGACGACGCGCACGTGCTCGCCGGCCTCGGGAACGCCGTCGAAGCCGAGCACCTCGACCGGCTGGCCGGGCATGGCGCGCTTGAGCTTTTCGGCGGTGAAGTCGTGCATCGCGCGCACGCGCCCGAAGTGTGCGCCGGCGACGAGCGCGTCGCCCACCCGCAGCGTGCCGCGCTGGATGAGGATCGTGACGACCGGCCCGCGCCCGGGGTCGAGCTTGGACTCGATCACCGTGCCGGACGCCTGCGCCTCGCGGTTCGCCTTCAGCTCCTCCAGGTCGGTGACCACCTGGATCGTGTCGAGCAGGTTCTCGAGGCCTTCGCGTGTCTTGGCGCTCACGTTCACGAACTCGGTGTCCCCGCCCCACTCGGAGGGCTGCAGGCCGTGCTGGGTCATCTCCGTACGCACGCGCTCGGGCTGGGCGCCCTCCTTGTCGATCTTGTTGACGGCGACGACGATCGGCACTTCGGCGGCCTTCGCGTGGTCGATCGCCTCCTCGGTCTGAGGCTTCACGCCGTCGTCGGCGGCGACGACGATCACGGCGAGGTCGGTGACGCGCGCGCCCCGCGCGCGCATCGCCGTGAACGCCTCGTGGCCGGGCGTGTCCAGGAAGGTGATCTCCTTGCCGGCGTGGCGCACCTGGTAGGCGCCGATGTGCTGGGTGATGCCGCCGGCCTCGCCGGCGACCACCTCGGTCTCGCGGATGGCGTCCAGCAGCGAGGTCTTGCCGTGGTCGACGTGACCCATGATGGTGACCACCGGCGGGCGTTCGATCAGGTCCTCCTCGGCGTCCTCGAACACCGGCTCGAGCGCCACGTCGTCGGCGGCGTGGACGATCTCGATCCGCTTGTCGAACTCGTCGGCGAGCACCTGGATGGCGTCGTCGGAGAGCGTCTGCGTGAGCGTGGCCATCTCGCCGAGCGACATCAGCTTCTTGATCACCTCGGGCACCGCCACGCCGAGGTACTCGGCGATGTCCTTGACGGTCGAGCCGGAGTTCACGCGAACCAGGTCGGTGGCCTCCATCGCGGCGGTGTCGATCGGCGCGATCGTCTCGTCGTAGGTGCCGCGCCGGCGCCGGCCGCGACGGGGGCGCCGCTGGGGCACGTTCGGAGGCCCGCCCGCCCCGCCCGCCTGGCGGCGCGAGGCCTGCGAGTCGATCACCACGCGCCTGCGGCCTCCCGGACCAACGTCCCCAGGGGTCCGCTCGCCGGTGCGCGAGTCGCGCGTCGGACGTACTCGCTCCCCCCCTTGCGGATGTGGCGCGGCTGGCCGTTGACCGGGCGTGCTCGTAGCAGTGTCGACTGCTGTTGCAGCCGTCGGGGAAGCCGTCGGC
>JASHYF010000469.1 GCA_030043235.1 Solirubrobacteraceae bacterium
GGCGCTCGCGCTGCTCGGCGCGCTCGTGCGCAGCGAGCCGGCGCCGCGCGGGGACGACCTCATCTACGAGGACATCGCGCGCAACCCCTTCGGCGTGCACACCTTCCCGTTCGGCTTCCGCTTCGCCCTGCCCGCGATCGTGCACGTGCTGCCCTTCGACTACACCACCTCGTTTCGCCTGCTCGCCTGGCTGGCCGCCGCGGGCGCCGCGTACTTTGCCTACCTGCTGATGCGCGAGCTGGGGGCAGGCAGCGCGCTGGCCGCGACGCTGGCGCTGCTGATGTGCGTATCGCCGCCGTTCCTGCTGGTGGTCATCCGCGACGGTCGCAACCCCGACATCGCGACCGTCTTCTTGATGATGGCGGCGACGTACTTCGCCGTGCGACGCCGCTACTGGCCGCTCGCCGCCACGCTGCTGCTGGGGGTGGCGGTGCGCGAAGCGGTGCTGTTCGTCGTGCCGCTCGCCTACGCGCTGTGGGCGACGCGGCCGCTCGATCGCGCCGCCGCCGCGCGGGTGGCGCTCGTGGCGGCGCCCGCGCTCGCCGCGTACGTGGTCATTCGCCTGGGCATCCACACGGTCGGCAAAGACCAGGTGCCCGGCTACGCCGGCTCGCTGATCGGCGAACGCTTCACCGTGCTGAGGCTCGGGCTGGAAACCCCCTTCCGCGAGGCCCGGCGCATGTTCACGGTGTACGGGCCGCTGTGGCTCGTCGCGCCGCTTGCCCTGCGCGACATGCCGTTCGCCAGGCGCGGCCTCGTGCTGGTGGCGCTGAGCGTGCTGGCGATGACGTTCGCGCTCGACTGGGGGCGGATGGTGCTGCTCGCCGCGCCCGTGTTCTACCCGGCCGGTGCGCACGTGCTCCAGCGCCACCGCCGCTGGTGGGCGCCGACGTTCGCGGTGTTCCTCGCGCTGGTCGCCGGCTACGCGATCTACATGGACGTCTCCGGCGTGCAGAGCGGCATCGTCGACGCTCCCCCGCCGCCCTATCCGGTGCAGTAGGCGCCGTTTCGCGCAGGTCAGCTTTGCGGACCATTACGGGCGCGCACGTGCGCGACGTCCGTATATGTGTTATTGCGCGCCCCCCTAGGATGACGACTCGGATGGAGAACACGGACCCGGAGCAGGACAAGCGGCTGGACAGGCGCACGCTGCTGCGCCGTGGCCTGATCGCCGGGGGCCTCTTGACGGGCACCGGCGCGGCGATTGCGGCCGCCGCGGAGGACACCGGCGGCAGCTCGAGCTCGCCGCCGGGGCGGGCGGGCTCCAAATCGAAACGCCCCCCTGAGAGCGCCGCGCGGCCGCGCCCGGTCCAGCGCCCGGCGGCGCCGGCGCAACCGAACATCCTCGTGATCGTCGTCGACCAGCTGCGCTTCCCGCAGTGGTTCTCGCCCAGCCCCGTGGCCCTCACGCTGCCGCCGAACCTCCAGCGCCTGCGCCGCGGCGCGGTGTCCTTCGCCAGGCACTACACCGCCTCCAACGACTGCTCCCCGGCGCGCTCGGCGCTGTTGACCGGCCTGTACACCCACCAGACGGGCTGCATGATCACGGGCGCCAGCACGCTCGACCCCGGCTTTCCCACGTGGGGGACGATGCTGCGCGAACACGGCTATCGCACGCGCTGGCTGGGCAAGTGGCATCTGACGCACGGCGACAACCACTGGACGGCGATCACGGGCGCCGCTGCGCTCGAACGCTACGGCTTCGCGGGCGGCGTGTACCCCTCGCCCGACGGCGCGCCCGGCCAGGGCTGGCACGTGGACCCGCAGATCGCGGCGACGTTCGGCGAATGGTTCGGAGAAGAAGGCGGCGAGGAGCCGTGGTGCACGGCGGTCTCGTTCGTGAACCCGCACGACATCGCCTGGTGGTACAGGTGGACCGACCGCGTCCCGCCCGAGCGGAGCGCGCCGGGCAGCGTGTTCCGGCTGCCGCCCAACTACGAGACGCCCGCGCAGCTGCTCGCGCGCCGCAAGCCGCGGCTGCAGCGCTCCTTTCAGGAAACCACCGCGGCGTCGTTCGGGGCGGTGCCGTTCACCGGCGCGGAAGCGAAGGAAAGATGGCTCGAGTTCCTCGACCTGTACGTCAAGCTGCAGCTGGAGGTCGACCGTCACGTGGGCGACGTCCTGCGCACGCTCGAAAGCCGGCCGAAGGTCGCGGCCAACACGGTGATCGTGTTCACCTCGGATCACGGCGAGTACGGCGCCTCGCACGGGATGCGCGGCAAGGGCGCGAGCGCGTACGAGGAATGCATCCGCGTGCCGCTGCTCGTGAAGGACCCGCGCGGAGTGCTCACCAGCGAAACCCAGCGCCAGCGCACCCAGCTGACCTCGAGCGTGGACGTCGCGCCGCTGCTGTTGACGATCGCGAGCGGCTCGAACGAGTGGCGCAAGGAGCCGCGCTACTCGCACATCGCCGGCCGCGCGGACCTCGCGGCGATCCTCGCCGACCCCGCGGCGCCCGGGCGCCGGTACGTGCTGCACGCGACCGACGAGACCGTCACCGAGTACGCGATCGAACCGTACGCCGCGGACGCGCCGCTGCACATCGTCGCGCTGCGAACGCCGCGAGCGAAGTACGCGACATACGCCAATTGGGCGGAAGACAGCATCACCCCGGTGGCCGCGGGCGAGGAAGTGGAGCTGTATGACTACAGCACCAACCGCGGGCGCCTGGAGCTGGACAACGGCGCCGGGCACAGCGCGCTGGAGGCGGGGCTGCGCGTGCAGCACGAGCGCGCCTTCCTGGACGAGCTGCGCGAGCCGCTGCCGCCGCGGCTGGCCGAAGCGCACGTGGGCGGCTTCGCCGACTACTTCTCGACCGCGCGGAACATCGCGACCATAGCCGCCGCCGACCGCAAACACCGCGAGGAACGCGAAACCGCCGAACAGCTGCTTCCGCCGAACTCGCCGCTCAGGCGACACCGTCGCCCGCGGCTGCCGTCCATGCTGAGGCCGACGTCGCCGATCAGGCGGCATCCCTGACGGCGCCGCTCGGGCGAGTCGCTCACGGGGCGCCGGTCAGGCCGAGCGGGTGACGGAGCGGCCCAGCTCGATCGTGGCGGAGGTGCCGATCACCGCACCCGCGGCGCCGAGCGCGCGCACCGCCACGTAGGAGCCGGCGCCGGCGCGGGCACCGCCGCGGGCGGCGGCGGTCAGGGGGATCGCCGTCTCGAAGCCGTCCTTGGCAGCCTCGGCGGCGGGCTTCAACGTCGTGGGCGAGGGGCCGGCGAGCACCTGCCAGGAGGCGACTTCGGTGGCGCCGTTCCAGCTCGCGTACACGGTCGCGCCGGCGTGGGCGCCCGGCGCGGGCACGGCGGCGATCGCCGGCGGCTCGCTCGGATGCCCGCTCCAGGGCTCCACGAACGCCCGGTAGGTCTCCCAGCCGCGGGGGAGGTGGGCGTCGAACAGCACCTGCCCGGAGGGGGCCTCCTCCGAGAAGTAGCCCGCTTCGCCCCAGCCGACCATCCAGTCGCCGTTCGCGAGCGCCTGCACGTTGCCCTGGCTGTCAGCCACCAGCGGCGGCGAGTGCTCGTACTCGCGCACGAGCGTGGCGGTCATGTCGTGGGTGTCGAGCGCCACTTCGATCGCGCGCGATTGGCGGTGCACCTGCGGGGAGGCGCCGTTGTCGAAGAAGGTGATGTTGCCGTCGGGCTGCTGGATGGCGTCGTGCTGCCAGGCCGTCGCCGCCCCGGGCTCCAGCTCGAAGCTCGAGTGCGTGCCGCCGAGCTGCCAGAGCACCTGCCCGGTCTTGGCGTCGACGTCGTAGGCCGCCCAGGTGTCGCGGGAGCCGACGAGCAAGTCACCATCCCGCTCGACGTCGATCGAATTAATATGAAAATAATCGAACGGTTCCGCACGCGTGGTGGGGGCGGCGGTGAAGTACGTGTTCGCGAGCGGCACGTGGTCGAGGCTGTGCCACTCGTACATCACGAGCCCCGTCTTCAGGTCGATCTCCTGCAGCAGCGTGTCGGCGACCGCGCCGTCGCGCGGCCCGCCGGCGGAGGCGAGGTTGCACTCGATCGCGTCGTACACGGTGATGTAGGCGGTGTCGTGGGGGCCGATCGTGAACTCGTGCAGGTCCGGCTGGTAGCCGTTGCCCGCGCGCACCACCT
>JASHYF010000470.1 GCA_030043235.1 Solirubrobacteraceae bacterium
CTCGGCGAGCGACCAGGTGATGTCGATCGTTTCCGCGGAGTACACGTCCGTTTTCACGGCGCGCAGCGTCTCGAGCTCGCGGTTGAGCAGGATCGGCTGGTCGAGCAGCAGCTTGTGCGCGTGCTCGGGGGTCTCTTCGAAGAGGTTGCGCTCGTTGCCCAGCGTGGTGGACAGGCTCATCACGATCTCCTCGCGGATCGGGTCGATCGGCGGGTTGGTGACCTGGGCGAACAACTGCTTGAAATATGAGAAGAGAGGTGGCGCCTGGTCGGAGAGCACGGCCAGCGCGAGGTCGTTGCCCATCGAGCCGACCGGCTCGGCCCCGTCTGTGGCCATCGGCGCGAGCAGGATGCGCAGGTCCTCCTGGGTGTAGCCGAAGGCGCGCTGGCGCACGGGCAGCGGCTGGTTGGACAGCGTGACCTGCTCGGAGGGCGGCAGATCGCCGAAGGGCACGGCGTTGCGCGCGTACCATGCGCCGTAGGGGCGCTGCGTGGAGACCTCGCGCTTGACCTCCTCGTCCTCGACGATGCGCCCGCGCTCGAGGTCCACGAGGAACAGCTTGCCCGGCTGCAGCCGTCCGAGGCGCTTGACCTGTGCGGGCGGGATGTCGAGCAGGCCGGACTCCGAGCCGAGCACCACGTAGCCGTCGGTCGTCTCCACCCAGCGCCCGGGGCGAAGGCCGTTGCGGTCGAGCGTGGCGCCGACCACGCGCCCGTCGGTGAACGCCACCGACGCGGGCCCGTCCCACGGCTCCATCAGGCAGGAGTGGAAGGCGTAGAAGCCCTTCAGGTAGTCGGGCAGGTCATCGCGGTCGCGCCACGCCTCGGGGATCATCATCATCGCCGCGTGCGGCAGCGTGCGCCCGGCGAGCATCAAGAGCTCGAGCACGTTGTCGAACGTCGCCGAGTCGGAGTTGCCCGGTTTGACGACCGGCAGGATCTTGCTGAGGTCCTCCCCGAACAGCTCGCTGCGCAGCTCGCTCTCGCGCGCGCGCATCCAGTTGATGTTGCCCATCAACGTGTTGATCTCGCCGTTGTGGCAGATCACCCGGTAGGGGTGGGCGAGCTCCCAGCTGGGGAAGGTGTTGGTGGAGAAGCGCGAGTGCACGAGCGCCATCGCGCTCTTGGTGCGCTTGTCGCTGAGGTCCGGATAGAACGCCGCCAGCTGGTAGCTGATGAGCATGCCCTTGTAGTTGACGGTGCGCGAGGAGCTCGAGGCCACGTACAGGCCCTCCCCGTCGGGGTCCAGCTCGCACACGCGCCTGATCACATACAGCTTGCGCTCGAACGCGTCCTGACCACCCCCGGGGCACACGGCCGGGACGGACGGGTCGGCGGCGGTGCCCGTGCCCTTGGCGTGGTCAGCCGCCCCGGCGGACGACGCTCCCACGAACAGCTGGCGGATCACCGGGCGGCAGGCAGCGGCCACCTCGCCGGTGTGCGCCTCGCAGATCGGCACGTCGCGCCAGCCGAGCAGCCGCTGGCCCTCATCCACGACGGTGCGCTCGAGCAGCTTTTCAAGGCGCTGGCGCGCGGCGGCCTCGGTGGGCAGGAAGCACATCATCACGCCGTAGGACCCGAGCGGAGGCAGCTCGAAGCCAACCGTCGCGCGGAGCAGCTCGTCGGGCATCTGCATGAGGATCCCCGCGCCGTCGCCAGTGCACGGGTCGGCCCCGGTTGCGCCGCGATGCTCGAGATTCTCGAGCGCGGTGATCGCCCGTGAGATGACCTCGTGGGTGGGCACGTTGTCGAGGCGTGCGACCATTCCCACCCCGCACGCGTCGTGCTCGAAGCGAGGGTCGTAAAGTCCGACGGCCTTCGGCGGCTGCGTGTTGTGCGAGTTCATGGAAGTGCTACCTTGGGGCGGTGCATCCCGGCAAAGGGCGGGTGGTCCACGCTTGCGGGCAGACCCACCGTTGCGCACCCGAGGGGCACAGGCAGGCAGGCGGGCACCTGAGGCGGAGCTGAAAGCGTATCAGCGCGCGGGCCCGTGAAACAGGGTCAGCAAGGGTTTTTCCGAAGCGTCTCGGCATCGCTCCACGAGCACAGGCTCGCCCTCCCCGGACAGGTCATGCACAGACCCCGATGGGGGCTCGGACTTACGTCGAACGCTCGCTCGTCCAGGCGTGCGAGGCGCGCGCGCAGGCGCCTTTCGAGCTCGTCCCGGTCGTTCGCGTCGTAGCGGACGCTCACCCACTCCGTTGGGCGCTCGAGGAACCAGTGGAGCACCTCCACGCCCGCGACCGCCGGGCCGCGCAGGAGCGCGAGCGCGTACAGCTCGCGCTGGAGAGCGTACTCGCGCTGCACGAGCTCCGCCAGATCCGTGTCGGCCGCCACACGGTCGCTCTTGTAGTCCACCACCAGGTAGCCACCGCCTCCCTCCAGCGCGAGAAGATCGATCACGCCGGTAATGAGGGGCGCCCCAGCCCCGGGCGAGAACGCGAAAGGGTGCTCGCGGCGCAGGCTGCGCGCGGCGGCCACGCGCGTGGCGGGCGCCGCCGTGCAAGCCGTCGCCACCAGCTGGGCGATCTCCGCGCGCTCGCTGCGGCTTGCGCGCACACCCAGCTCGCTCGCCACGCGCGCCACCTGCTCGGGCGAGATCGAACGCGGCCGCGCGAAGTCGGCCGACTCCATCAGCCTGTGGACCAGCGTTCCCCGCGCGCGCGCATCGAGGCCCGCTTGCCCGCCGGCCTCGGCGGCCTCGGCGGCCGCCGCCGCACGATCCTCGGGCAGGCCGAGGACGCTTTCGAGGTAGTAGCGGTATCCGCAACGCTCGAGCTCGGTCAACGACGTGTAGCTCAGCGCGCGCGCAGCCGCCGGCGCGCGATCCCGAACCGCATGTGCACGATTCGATGCGGTGGTAGCTATGGTATCTACCGCAGGTACATGGGGTATAGACGATGGCGCACGCTGGAGCGAAAAAGACAGTTGCTCGCCCGCGACGGGCGCGGCCCGCGTGCCGGCGACGGGCGCGGCCCGCTCGCCGGCGACGGGCGCGGCCCGCTCACCTGCAACGGGCGCGGCCCGCTCACCGGCGACGGGCGCGGGTCGCTGCTCGACGGCGCTCTCAAGGCGCAGCACAGAGCCGACGGTGGCGGGCGTGTTCAGGCGGCAGCGCACGCTCACCGATCCGTCTGCACCGACGGGCAGGTCGCGCACGGCTGGCGTATTGGCGTTCTGGAGCAGTGGGGGCAGCTCGCGGGACAGCGCGGGCGCGAGCCAGGAGATCGCGGTGGCGGCTTGGCGCGAGGCGGGCCAGCGCGCGAAGTCGATCGCACCGCTGAGCACGAGGCGCTCGCGCGCGCGGGTCATTGCGACGTACACGATCCTGTCCTCCTCCTGCGCTTCCCGCTCGCGGCGCTCGCCACACAGCCGCTGGTAGTCGAGCGCAGGGGTCGATCGCGCGTCCTCCAGGCACACCAAGCGCAGGCCCACCCGCGGACCGTCCACGAGCAGATCCGGCGTCTGCGTGTTGGGCTGGCGGCCAAGGTCCGCCAGGCACACGACGGGGAACTCGAGGCCCTTGGCCGCATGGATCGTCATCAGCCTGACGGCGTCCGGCTCGACGCCCTCGACAGGCGCGTCTGGCTCGGCCCGGAGCGCGCTCTGGAGGTAGGCGACGTGATCGAGGAAGCCGCGCAGGTCGCGTCCCTGGCTGGCTTCGAACCGGCGCGCGAGACGCAGCAGCTTGTGCACGTTGGCGAGGCGGCGCTCGGCGCCATCGAGCTCCAGCAGGTAGTCGCGGTAGCCGGCGGCCTCGATCGCCCGCTCGATCAGCTGGGCGATGGACCGCCGTGACGACCAGGTGCGCTCGCGCTGGAGCCGAGAGCAGAACGACGCGAGCGCCGGCGTCGCGAGCGCGGTCTCCCACACGCTGTGCCCGCGCGCGCGGGCTTGTTGTGCGAGCAGCGCCAGGCAATCCATCGAGCAGCCGCCGAGCGGCGAGGCAAGTGCGGCGTACAGCGCGTGCTCATCCAGCGGATTGGCGAGCGCCCGCAGCCAGGAGATCAGATCGGCGATCTGCCGGTCGCTCCAGAACGCCCCGACCGCGGCGAGCGTGCGCAATCCGCACAGCTGCAGCGCGCGCTCGAACACTTCCAGGTGGCCCACCGCGCGGACCAGCACGACGACCTCGCCAGCACGCGCGAGCCCGTGTCGAACGAGCTCGGATACGCGCTCGGCCAGCAGCCTCGCCTCGGCCTGACGCCACAGCTGGGCGTGGGGCAGGCCCGCGGCGATCTGCCCGGCGAGCTCCTCCCGCTCCTCCCAGCCGCATACGTCGGTGAGCAGCAGCTCGACCTTCGGATCGTGCTCGACTCGATCGGCCCCGGCGGCACGCCCGCCATCTGCCTCACCCGGCGCGCGCTCGCCGGGGAGGGGCCTCGTCGCGTCTCGGCGCGAGGTGCCGGGCCTGCCGGCGAGCAGCGGGCTGTAATCGGGGAAGCGCTCGGAGAAGACCGCGTTGACGACCTGCAGGAGCGGCTCGCGGCTGCGAAAGTTCCGCGTCAGGCGCAGGCTTCCGCCCAGCTGCTCGAGCTCCGCGCGACGAGCGCGGAAGAGGCTCACGTCGGCGTGCCTGAAGCCGTAGATCGACTG
>JASHYF010000471.1 GCA_030043235.1 Solirubrobacteraceae bacterium
AACGTCGGGATCGTGGTTGGCCAGGATCTGTAGCGCCTCGCCATGCTCTGCCACCAGCCGTCCACCGATGTCTCGTATGTGCTCGCGGACCTTGTCGGTAGACATGATCCGCAGCTCACCGCCAGCAAGCTCCTCTACTAGCACCGAGGAACCCGGCACGTAGCCCCGGGCCTCGAACTCCCGCGGGATCGAAATCACATTGCTGTTGCCGACACGACGAACCTTCACGACCTTCATACGCACAGTATATACACGGATAGCCCCTACTGTCGGCCGGCGCGGGCCACCCGTCATCTTCGACCTTCGACCTCTGCGCGCGCCTGGATCTTCCAGCGCGCCAGCGGCAGCGAGTCTGCACCGCGCTGCTCGCGCGCCTGCGAGACATCGCATACGAGCTCGGCCGCACACCCGATGAGCTGCGCTCGAGCGACCGGCCGCTCGAGTGGTCGACCCGCGCCAACGCGACCGCTACCGCCACGAGATCCGCGCTCGCGCCGGGGCCATGCAGTTCGTCGCGCTGCGCCCCAGACCCAAGTTCTGGAAAGGCCGCTGGGCGGTCAAGCGAAGCTTCTAAGCACTCTCGCCCAACATCCGCAGAAACTCAGCCGTCCCGGGGGTATCGGCGTGCGCGGCGAGCATCTCCGTGGCGTCGTCCTCGTTCACGGGCTCGACCTCCCCCGCGGGCAGTCGCGGCATCCAATCGACCAGGCCGTACGTCAACTCGCGCAGCCCGCGCCGCCCGCGCGCCAGAAGCCATTGCGCAGGCGTCGCGCCGCGGAGGTTCGGCAGCGCTGTGCTCACCCACTCCCCCACCTGACGGTCCCCGTGCAGATACGGCCGGGTCTCCTCGCACAACTCCAACAGCAGCGCGACCTGCGCCGCCTTCTTGACCTGCGGACGCACGACCTCGCGCCCCCGCCACACCGCCACCGTCGCCTCATCCCAGCCAAGCGCACCCGCCAACAGCACGTCGCGGCCGAAGAACGCATACACGCACGCAAAGGAATCCAACGCGCGCGTCGCGTGCGCCGACGGCGACCGCCGCCCCCACCCCGCCCCACCGCCATCATGCCGAGAATCGCCGGCGCCGGCACGGCGCCCTGGGCGCGCGCGACTCGATGTCGAGGAAGAACCAGACCGAGCTACATTCGGACTCATCCGTAGGATTGTAGCATGGGGCAGGGCGCTCGCACGCAGCCGAAGCAGAAGTCCGCCCAGCAACCACCCACGCCACTGTCTACGTTCCGGAGCAGGTCTGCGAGGCGACGCTGATCGACGGTCGCCGGCTTCCGTTTCCCACCGAGCGCCTTCGAGAGCAGGAGCGCGACCGGCATCCAGCCCACTCTCCCGACTCGTCCCTTGCGTCGGTGAGCGCGGCCCGCGGTTAGACGCTCGCTCAGCCACCAAACCGTCAGCGTAGACTCGCTCTCGTGCAGCTCCCGCAGACCCAGTACGTCGAGCGCGACGGGATCTCGATCGCCTACCAGGTGGTTGGCGATGGTCCGGTCGATCTCGTTGTCTCGCCGGGCTTTATTTCCCACCTCGATCTGCAGTGGGCAGACCCCGGGATCTCGAGCGTGCTGACTCGCTTGGCCTCGTTCTCGAGGCTCATCCTTTACGACAAGCCGGGCACAGGCCTTTCTGACCCGATCCGGCGACTGCCGACGCTCGAGGAGCGCGTTGCCGACCTCGAGGCCGTTCTAGATGCCGCCGGCTCGGAGCGGGCTGTGCTGATCGGGGTCTCTGAGGGGGGTCCGACCGCTCTGTTGATGGCGGCGATGCGCCCGTCACGCGTCATCTCGCTAGTCGTCTACGGGAGCTTTGCGGTCTGGCCAACCGCGGCGCCGGAGGACTTCTCCCCTGGGACCCTCGCGCGCTTCCGCAGGTCGATCGACGAGTTGGAAGGCCTCGTCGACTGCTGGGGCGACGGGGCCAGACTAATGGAACTCTTCGGCCCGAGTGCCAGCGAGCAGCAGAAGCGCGCGGCGGGGATGTTCGCTCGGGCGGCGGCGAGCCCGCGAATGGCGCGGGCTCTCATAGAGACCGTTGGTCAGCTCGACATTCGCGACCTGCTGCCGTCGGTGAACGTCCCGACGCTCGTGCTGCATCTCGATGAAGATCAGGTCGTACCCTCCGAGATGGGTAAGTGGCTCGCCGAGGGCGTACCGAACGCGCGATTTGTCACCATCCCGGGCGTCGACCACAACTTCTGGATGGGCGACCCCGCCCGGCTCCTCGATGAGATCGAGCGGTTTGTCACCGGCAGCGTGCACCACGTCGAGTCGAGCCGGGTGCTCGTGACCGTGCTGTTCACTGACATCGTGGGGTCGACGACGCGCGCCGCACAGCTAGGCGACAGCGCATGGCGCGAGCTGCTGCAGCGCCACGATGCCCTCATCGACCGGGTGGTCTCAGAACACCGTGGTCGGGTCGTCAAGCATATCGGCGACGGGGCGCTGTCGGCGTTTGACGGGCCGGCGATGGCGATGCGCTGCGCCGAGGCGCTCAACGAGGGAGTCGGCGAGCTTGCCATCCAGCTGCGTAGCGGTGTCCACACCGGCGAGTGCGAGGTGATCGGGGAGGACCTCGGCGGCTTGGCCGTCCACATAGGCGCGCGCATCGGCGCACTCGCCGGGCCCGGCGAGATCGTCGTCTCCAACACGGTCAAGGAGCTCGTGGTCGGCTCGGACATGCAGTTCACAGATCGCGGCGAGCACCAGCTCCGGGGCGTGCCGGGCGTTTGGCGTCTTTACGCCCTTGGAGACGCGCGCGTGCCGAAGGTCGAGCTCGACGGAGCGGTCGGATACATGCGCCGCTCGGATCGTGTAGCTGTCACTTTCGCGCGCAGGATGCCTCGGGTCATGCGCCTCGTGGGTCAGCTTGCAGCACGCGGGGCCTCCCCGGTCTCAGCCCGTGAGCTGCCGCGCTGAGGACTGCTACGCGGCGATCGGCGGACTGTCGGCCAACACACGCCGGTTTCCCCCGGATGCGAGGGCGTGCCCGGATGTTGCGCACGCGTCGGCTCCGGACGAGCTGCAGGAGCGCGGCGTGGTTCGCCCGGTGGCTCCTGCCTCCGGCGCGATCCGACAGGCGCCGCGAGGTGCCCGCTTTGAGGAGCTTCAGCACTGTGGACGGTCGGTCGTCGTGGTGCTGCTCCACGCGGCGAACAAGAAGCGGTACGCCGTCATCCCGGCTCCTGGCACCTTCGCATTCAGCGGTGATGCGGACGGTTTGCGAGACCCTCGTCGCGAGTGAGCAGCGCGCCAGCCGCCGACGCGCGCGGGTCGCACGGATCGCTCCCACCCCTGCCACTCCCACTCCAGCGCGCCCAGCAAACTGGGGACCTCACCGACGATCGCGGTCACCTGACCACGGCGAAACCCAGCAAATAAGCGGCCCACGTCCCCACCAGACGGGTCCGCACCCAGTTTGTGCCTTTTGTATGCCTAAACCGAGAAGGCCATCAACGGCGGCCGACCGAAGAAAACACCTGTAAACAAGCGGCTATCTGCAATCGGGCGCCCAGATTCGAACTGGGGACCTCACCGACCCGAATTTGGCGAGTTTCGCCCCGGTCTACTAAGGGCGAGAAGCTAGCTGGAGCCGAGTGGCCGGAATGCAACCTCGAGCAGACCCGGGTCGACGTGGTCGAGGTCGATGTCGGAGAGGTGGTCAAGGAAGCGGCTGAAGGTCACGGCGCTGACGCGTCTTTCGGTGCCTGGGAGCTGGTACTCGGTGACGCCGTCGGGCTGGGTGCAGATGTGCTTGGTGTCGTCGGCGATCAGCCAGGTCGCGTCGGCGAGTAGCGCGGTGTGGACCACCGGGTCGTCCTTGCGATCGGTCGTGTAGGCGGGGATGAGCCTG
>JASHYF010000472.1 GCA_030043235.1 Solirubrobacteraceae bacterium
GTGGAGGCGAACAGCACGTGCGGCAGCGGGTTGTGGCGCAGGGACGAGCGCGCCGAGCGCAGCGCCTCGGCCGCGTAGCGCTCCCCGGAGCAGGAGTAGAGGATCCCCTCCGGGCCGGAGAGCGGGCGGGAGGGAGGGCCTTCGGGCACGGGGCGAATGCGACGTCCGCGCGCGGACGGTCAGGAAGTCAGGACATCCGTTCGACGAGCATCGCCATGCCCATGCCGCCGGCGACGCACATCGACTCGATGCCGTAGGTGGCGTCGAGCGTGTCGAGGTCGTTGAGCAGCGTGGTCATGATGCGCGCGCCGGTCATGCCGAAGGGGTGCCCGAGGGCGATGGCGCCGCCGAAGGGGTTGAGCTTCTCCTCGGGGATCTTCAGCTCCTCCTTGCACGGCACGATCTGTGCGGCGAACGCCTCGTTGATCTCGACCACGTCGACGTCGCCGATGGTCATGCCGGTGTTCTCGAGCAGCGCCTGGATGGCGGGGATCGGCCCGAGACCCATGATCTCGGGGCGGATGGCGGCGACGGTGGAGGCGATGATGCGCGCGCGCGGCTCGTAGCCGTCGGCCTTGGCCTTCTCCTCGCTCATGATCAGCAGCGCGGCCGCGCCGTCGTTGAGCGGGCAGGCGTTGCCGGCGGTGACGGTGCCGCCCTCCTTGAACACGGGCTTGAGCTTCGCGAGCACCTCCATGGTCGTGCCCGGGCGCGGCCCGTCGTCGCGGCTGACGACCGTCTCGGGCACGTCGATCTCGTTGCCCTCCCTGTCCACGTCCTTGTGGGCGGGCACTCTCACGGGCACGATCTCCCTGTCGAAGTGCCCGGACTCGACGGCGGCGACGGCGCGCGACTGGGAGATCACGGCCCATTCGTCCTGGGCCTCGCGGCTGACCTTGCAGCGCTCGGCGACGTTCTCCGCGGTCATGCCCATCGTGATGTACGCGTTGTACAGCGAGCTCTCCGAGCCGTCGAGCTTGGGGTGGAACTCGAACGGCGCGCCCGGCGCGGTGCGCGAGACGGCCTCCACGCCGGCGGCGATGTACGTGTCGCCCTCCCCGCACTTGATCGCGTGGAAGGCCATGCGCGTGGTCTGCAGCGAGGAGGCGCAGAAGCGGTTGACGGTGCAGCCGGGCACGTGGTGGTCGATGCCGGCGAGCAGCGACGCGATGCGCCCGATGTTGTAGCCGGTCTCGCGCTCGCCGTAGCCGCAGCCCATCATCACGTCGCCGATCGAGCGTTGGTCGAGCTGCGGGTTGCGCTCCAGCAGCGCCTTCAGCGGCGTGGCCGCGAGGTCGTCGCCGCGGACGGCCTTCAGCGAGCCCTTCGCCGCCCTGCCGATGGGCGTGCGGACGGCGTCGACGATCACAGCTTCGGGCATGCGGGCCTCGCTCCTTGGTCGTTGGCTAGGCGCCGGCCGGGCAGGCCGGCAGCGGCTCAGTGTATGTCTTCATAGCCCCACTCGGCCACCATGTCGCGCCCGATGTAGTCGCTCAGGGCGAGCACCTCGGGCTTGAAGCGCGCGCGCAGCTCGCGCACGAACTGCTCGTCGGGCGGCGGCGGGACGGAGAAGACGACGCGGCGCGCGAGGTCCTCGACCGCGTCGCTGCGCAGCCAGCCGGGCGTGAGCGCGTCGACGGTGCGCCACAGGCGGCTTGCCTGCTGCGGTTGGCGGCGGGCGGTCTGCAGCGTCATGGCGAGGCGGTGCAGCCCCCGCAAGCGCACGGCTTTGCGTCCCCGGCGGGCTTGACGCGGGACGTTGGTCTCCCCGGCGAGGTCGAGCGCGACCGTGTCGTTGACGCCGAGGAAGCGCAGCACGGTGCGCGCCGTGGCGTCGTTGTCGCGCAGGAAGTCCTCGTAGACGAGCACCAGCATCTGCTCGCGCCCGAACGCCGCCTCGAAGCGACGCAGCTGCTCGGCGTAGCGCACGTGCTCGCAGTAGAGGAGCCGGCGTGGCGCGCGCGAGCCCCGGGGGAGGTTCCTGCCCTCACGCCTGGAGCCTTCGAGCGCGATCGCCTTGCGCAGGTCGCGCTCGCTCTCGACGAGCTCACGCACGCAATGGAAGTGGTACGTGCGCAGGAAGCTCGTGGGCTCGCGCAGCAGGGCGATGATGCGCGCCGCCGGCTGCACCTCGGCGATCAGCCGCGCGGCGTGCTCGGAGCGGATGTACTGGGGCGAGGCCTCGCCGGCGCGCTGGTCGGGCCGGGCGCCGGCGAACAGCGCCAGGTAGTCATCGAGCGTTCGCGGCCGAATCGCGTGGGGCGGCGCCGGCCGGCGATCGTGCGGGGCCTCGAAGAAGCGCGGCTCCTTGAGCTCCGGCATGAAGATCTGCGGGTGCTGCCGGAGGATCCTGTAGAGCGCGGTCGTGCCGCACTTTTCGTGGCCGATGATGAAGAAGTCGGGGGCCCTGCCGGGCGCCACGCCGCTCGCCGCCGCGCCGGGCGTGTGCTCACGCGCGGGCGCTTGCAGCTGCGCGCCGGCGGCCGCGCATGGCACATCGGGTGATTCGCGCTCGGGCATGGCGTGCCCGCTACAGGTCGAGGCGGCTGACGCCGAGCTCGTCGAAGCCGACGTGGTGGGCGAGCTCGTGGCGCACCGTGCGCGTGACCTGGTCGCGCAGCATGTCGGGGTCGTTGCCGAAGTCGCGTCGCAGCGTGTCGCGGAAGATGACGATGCGATCGTGCACGTCCTCGCGCGCGACGGTCCCGCCCTGGTAGAGGCCGTAGGCGCCTTGGCGGCGTCCGCGGTCGGAGATGACGACGGCGACGTGGGCGAGCGCGTTGCGCAGCAGGTCGGGGAGGTCGTCGAGCGCGTCGCGCACGAGCTCCTCGAAGTCGCCGTCGTCGAGCGGGTCGAGTTCCAGGAACTCGCCTTCGCCGGGCGGCACGGCGAGTCCTTCGCGGGCGAGGTGCTCGGAGTAGCGGACGATCTCTTCGAACTCGCTCTCGGACTCGGGGTTGCGCCAGCCGGCCATGCGCACGGCGACGAACGCGACACCGCCGGTCAAGAGCACGGCGACGATCACGCCGAGCGCGACGTCCTCGAGCGCGCGCACGACGCCGATCGAGCTGAAGCCCTGGCCGACGACGAGCACGACGAGGCCGGCGGACATGGCGACGAGCGCGGCGACGCCGGCGCGCCGGAGCGATCGGGGCTCGCCTGGTTCGAAGGGCATGCGCATCGCCTGAAGCCCGCCTCCCTCGCTCGCTATTTGAGGGCGCGGGCGATGACGAGACGCTGGATCTCGTTGGTGCCCTCGTAGATCTGGGTGATCTTGGCGTCTCGCATCATGCGCTCGACGGGGTACTCCTTCACGTAACCGTACCCCCCGAGGACCTGAACGGCGTCGACGGTGACGGCCATGGCGGTGTCGGAGCAGAAGACCTTGGCCATCGAGGAATACTTCGCGCGCTGGGGATGGCGCTGGTCGGCCATCGCGCAGGCCTTGTACAGCAGCTCGCGCGCGGCGGCGGTGCGTGTTTCCATGTCCGCGAGCTTGAAGGAGATGCCCTGGAACTCGTTGATCGCCTGGCCGAACTGGCGGCGCTCGCGCGCGTAGGCGACGGCGTAGTCGGTGGCGCCCTGGGCGATGCCGACGGCCTGCGCGGCGGCGCCGAGGCGCGTTTTCTCGAGCGTGGCGAGCGCCACGGACAGGCCCTTGCCGACCTCGCCGATGACGTTCTCCTCGCCCACGCGCACGTCCTCGAAGATCGGCTGCCCGGTGGGCGAGGCGCGGATGCCGAGCTTGTGCTCGAGCTTGCCCACGCTGAACCCCGGCCGGTCGGCCTCGACGACGAACGCGGTCATGCGCCTGCTCTCGCGGTCGGAGACGGCGAACACGACGTAGAAGTCGGCGATGCCGAGGTTGGAGATCCAGTTCTTCGTGCCGTTGATCACCCATCCGTCGCCGTCGCGCACGGCGGTGGTCTTCATCCCGGCGGGGTCCGAGCCGGCTTCGGGCTCGGACAGGGCGAACGCGGGCGAGAGCTCTCCCGAGGCGCAGCGCGGCAGGAAGCGCTCCTTGAGCTCGTCCGAGCCGAACAGCTGGATGGGCAGCGTGCCGAGCTCCTGCACCATCAGCATGAGCGCGCACGAGGCGTCGACCTTGGCGAGCTCCTCGACGGCCATGTTCAGCATCAGCGTGCCCGTGCCGGTGCCGCCGTACTCGATTGGGAACGGCAGCCCGAGGATGTCCTGCTCGGCGAGCACGCGACGCACGTCCCACGGGTATTCCGCCCGCTCGTCGATCTCAGCCGAGCGCGGCGCGATCCGCTCGCGCGCGATCTGACCGATCGTCTCGCACAGGTCGAGATGCTCCCGCGGGATCGTGTAGAGCTCGCCGACGGCCTGCATTCGGATGATGTTAATGATGGGAGGGCGGGCTCGCGCTGTGGCTCGGGAGCGCGCGCGGCGGGTCAACAGCCGCCCCTCCACCGCCTCGCCCGCACCGCTAGGCTCGCAGGACATGAACGCCAGCCCCCCCGCCGCAGAGCTCGAGGTCGACCCCGGACGGGTAGCCGAGTGGATGGCCGGCGAGGCTCCCCCGCAGGTGATCGACGTGCGCGAGGACCACGAGCGTGAGGCCGGCCACATCGAGGGCACCCGCCACGTCGAGCTCACCCAGCTCACGGGCGCGGCTGCCAGCGTGGACCGCGAGCGTCCGGTGGTCTTCTACTGCCGCGCCGGCACACGCTCGCAGATGGCCGCGCTCGCCTTCCGCAAGGCCGGCTTCGAGGCCTACACGATGTCCGGCGGGCTGCTCCGGTGGGCGAGCGAGGGCCGTCCGCTCTTCCCGGGGGGAGGCCGCGTCGCCGAGCACGAGCACTAGCGGGGCTGGCGCGAGCCGCCCCGGCCCACCGCCTCGAAGTCCTCCACCGGCGCTGGGGGTCTCTCGATCACGGTGATCATGGGGTAGCGGTGCACGGACGCGATGTGCTGCTGCAACGCGCTCGGGGGCGTCGGCGTGCGTGGCAGCGCGACCGCGCTGAGGGGGCGCGTGAGACCGTCGATGAACGAGTGGAAGGGGTGGAAGGGGCCGCCGATGTCCTCGCAGAGGTAGACGCCGCCGGGACGGATGTGGGGGAGCACGCATTCGAGCGTGACGGCCTGCTGGTCGGGCTGGTGGCCGCCGTCGTCTAGCACGATGTCCAGCGGCGACAGGTCCTCCAGCACTCCCGCCCAGAAAGCCGGGTCGGATTGGTCGCCGATGATGATGTCGATTCCCTCGCGTGCATGCTCGGCACATCGAGGATCGACGTCGACGCCGTAGATGTGTGCCCGCGGGCCGAGATACTCGCGCCACATTTCGAGGCTGCCGCCGCCCAGAACCCCGATTTCGAGCAACCTCAGGGGCTGGCCGCGGAAGCGCTCGAAATGGCGTTCGTAGATGCGCAGGTAGTGCCGTCGCTTGTAGATCAGGAGGCCGCTGTGGGCGTCGAAGCACTCCTCGAGCGGGCCGGCGGTTTGTGCCGCCGTGCCCACCGGCGTCACGGCTGCCGGAGCCGGGAGCCGCTCGCCGTAGCGGTAGCCCCGCGCGAAGTAGCGCAGCGAGGCGGGCAGGCGCAACAGATACCCTGTGGCCGCGCCGGCCAGCCCGAAGACGTTGCGGCGGCGCTTGAAGACGCCTGCGTTCGGCCGTACGGGCGACGGCGTGGGGCGCGCATCGCGACGCGCGATGAGCCCGAACCTGAAGGCTGCACCCGGCTTACGAAGGCCGAGGTGGAATACCAGTTTGCGGTACAGGGCCTTCACCTTGCGCGGCAGTCTATCCCGTGGAGCGAGCTCGAATCTCGTGTGCGACGATGTGCCGGCTGGGGGGCGCTCACGAGGCCCCGACCAAGTCAGGCGCGCAGGAGGACACGATGGAGAGCTCCACCGATCGGCCGGGCATCGTCACCGGAGACGGGTACGCCGTCGCCCATCTGGAGGACCTGGGAGAGGGGCCAGGCTTTCGCAAGATACGCCCCGCGCTGGGCGTGACCGCGTTCGGGATCAACGCGATCGTGCTGCCAGCGGGGCTGGAGACCGGCGCCCACTACCACGACGTGCAGGAGGAGGTCTACTTCGTGCACCGCGGCGCGATCGAGATGGAGTTCGGAGACGGCTCCGTGCAGCGCCTCCGCGAGGGCGGGCTCGCGCGCGTGGACGCCGCCACCGTGCGCAAGATCCGCAACGTGGGCGAGGGTGACGCGGTGTACCTGTGCGCGGGCGGCAAGGACGGCTACGTGGGCCGCGACGGGCGCGCCCCGGAGGGGGAGCAGCAACGCGTGCGCGCGATCGCCGATCGCCCCGCGCGAGACACGGCGTGAGCCGGTGACGCGCATGCGCGCGCGATCGCCGATCGCCCCGCGCGAGACACGGCGTGAGCCGGTGACGCGCATGCGCGCGACCGAGCGCCGGCCGCGGCGCTGCTCGGAGTGAGCAGGTGACGGCGGGCGAGCGGGCGAGCGAAGGCGAGCGTCCGGCGCGGCTGCTGCGCGTGAATCGCGAGCTGGCGATCCCGCTGGCGGAG
>JASHYF010000008.1 GCA_030043235.1 Solirubrobacteraceae bacterium
CCCGTACAGGTAGATCACCAGCGCCGGCAGTGCGAGCAGCAGGCCGGTGTTGCGCGTGGCGCCGGCGAGCGCCCCGAGCACGCCCACCCACGTCCAGCGCCCGTTGCGCGCGCTCCAGAAGAGCCCGACGGACAGCGCGAGGTACAGGGACTCGGAGTAGACCGCGGAGAAGAAGAACGCCATCGGCGCGAACGCGATCACGAGCACCGCGAGGCGCGCCGCCCGCGCCAGGCGCGGCCCGCACAGCGCCAGACGCCCGGCGCGCGCCAGCTCGAGCGTGGCCAGGCGGTGGATGCCGTAGAGCGCGAGCGCGAACGCAGCGATCGAGAGCAGCACGCCGGCGAGCACCGCCGGCACGCCGAGCCACGTGACGGCCCGTATGCCGAATGGATACAGCGGGAAGAAGGCGCTGCGCGGCGCGCTGGCGGCGCCGAGCTGCGGCTGATAGCCGGAGCGCGCGATCACCAGATACCACGCCGAGTCCCAGCGCGCGGCCGGAGCGGCCAGCACGTCGCCGAGCCGGCCGAAGCCGCCGGTCACGCCCGGCGGGTCGAAGGCTTTGCGCAGGGGACCGAAGCCGAACGCGAGGATCGTGCCCACCCCCGCGGCCCACACGAGCGCGCGCGAGCTCCACAGCGCCAGCCAGGTCTCGCGCACGGCCGTCATCCGGGCCGGGTCCTCGCGCAGGCGCGCGAGCCACGCGGGCGCGAGCGCAGACAGCGCGTGCGGCGCAGGCGCAGACAGCGCGTCAGACGGGGCGGCCGCGGGGCTGGCGATGTCGGAGCTCATGACGCTGTGATACCGAGCGTAGGGATCAGCGCGCCGGCAGGCGACAGAAAAGCACAAGCATGCACGGTAACCTCGCCCTGGAGAGATGTCCGTGCAAGCACGAAAGCGCCGCCGCGCGCGGCGTGGCGGCACACGGTTCGTCCTGATCGGCGGCGGCATGCTCGTGTGCACGCTGATCGTCGGCGTGCTCGCGGCTGTCGCGTATGTGGCCCGCGTCGCCGACTCGGCGCCCTCGCCGGCCACGCTCACGCCGCGCGTGAGCGGCGGCAACTCGCAGGTGTTCGCCGCCAACGGCACACGCCTCGGCTTCATCCAATCCGACGAACTGCGCAGCCCGGTCGGCTGGAGCGAAATCCCGGCGGACGTCAAGAACGCGACCGTGGCGATCGAGGACCAGCGCTTCTACAAGAACGACGGCGTCGACGTGACGGGAATCTTCCGCGCGGCGCTCAAGGACGTGCTCAGCGGCGCTCCGCTGCAGGGCGGCTCCACGATCACGATGCAGCTGATGCGCAACCTGTATCTCGGCGGCGACGAGCGCACGCTCAAGCAGAAGATCATCGAGGCCGCGATGGCGATCGAATACTCAAAGGAACACAGCAAGAAGTCGATCCTCACCAGCTACCTCAACAGCGTGCCGTACGGCACCGTCGGCGGCCAGAGCGCAATCGGCGTGCAGGCCGCCTCGCGCATCTTCTTCGACAAGCCGGTCTCGCAGCTCGACCTGGAGCAGTCGGCGCTGCTCGCCGGGCTGCCGCAGGCGCCCTCGCAGTACAACCCGTTCCTGTACCCGTCGGCTGCGAGGGAACGGCGCAACGAGGTGCTGGCGAAGATGGCCGAACTGCACTACGTCGGCAGGGCGCAGGCAAACGCCGCTGAGGCCGCGCCGCTGGAGGTGCACCACGGAGACTTCTACACGCAGCGCAGCGAACCGTTCTTCTTCGAATACGTGCGCGAACAGCTGATCGAACGCTACGGCGCGAAGACCGTGGAACAGGGCGGGCTGAAGGTGTACACGACGATCGACCTGAACAAGCAGCGGCTCGCACGCAAAGCGATCTCCGAAGTGCTCTACGAACCCGGCGACCCGGCCGCGGCGATCGTCACGCTGAACCCCCACGACGGCGACATCGAAGCGATGGCCGAGTCCGAGAGCTACGAACAGTCGCAGTTCAACCTCGCCGCCGACGGGCACCGCCAGCCGGGCTCGACGTTCAAGGCGATCGACCTGGCCGACGCGCTCACGCGCGGGATCGACCCCAACAGCACCTACTACGACTCCAAGGAACTGCAGGCCGGCTGGCTGCCGGGCTATCCGGAATACAGCGTGAAAACCTTCGAGGGCACATACTCCGGGCCGATCGATCTGGTGCAGGCGACGCTCAAATCGGACAACACCGTGTACGCGCAGCTCGCGGCTGACCTGGGCGAGGAAACGATTACGCAGATGGCATACGAGATGGGTGTGAAAACGCACCTGTCGAGCTTCCCCGCGGAAGCGATCGGCGGTCTCACGCTCGGCGTGACGCCGCTGGAAATGGCCGTCGTGTACGCGACGCTCGCCGACGGCGGCTGGCGCAACACGCCGATCGCCATCACCAAGGTGGTCTTCCCGAACGGCCACGTCGACGAAAGCTGGGGCCAGCCGCACCGCGTGAAGGTGCTCAGCGAAGCGGTCACCGCCGAGGAGACGAGCATCCTGCACGAAAACGTGCTCGCCGGCACGGCGGTGAGATCGGTGATCGACTGCCCCACCGCGGCGAAGACGGGGACGACGAGCGAACTAGTGGACGCGTGGCTCGACGGCTACACGTCCGGCTACGCGACGGTCGTGTGGATGGGATACCCAAACAAGCGCGTGCCGATGGACGACGTGCAGGGCGAACCCCAGCAGGGCGGCGCGCTGCCGGCGGAGATCTGGAAAACGTACATGAGCGCCGTCACCGAAGGCGAGCCGTGTGCCGAACTCCAGACCTCCTCGCAGGAACCGATCTCCTACAGGCCGTTCTACGGTGAGCACACGGTCACCGGCGAGGCGCTGCCGAGGCAGCGGATCGAATTCGCGCCGCCGCCCGAACGTCCCCTGCACAACAGCGCGCCGGCCGGCGGCACCGGCCGCGGCGGCCATCACGGCGAACGCGCGCCCATCGAAGTGCAGGAAACGCCCGCGCCGAGCGCTGAACCCCAGCCGAAGGTCGAACCGCAGACGACACCGCAGCCACGGGCGCCGTCGCCGGCCGGCCACGAACCGGCGACGCCCGCGCCGGGCAACCCGGCCACCCCCGGGGGCGACACGGGCGGCGCGGCGACGCCATAATGGAGCGCAGCGTGGCGAAGGAGGACAAGGTTGAATTCGAGGGCGAGGTGATCGAGGCGCTGCCGAACGCGATGTTCCGCGTGAAGCTCGACAATGACCACATCGTCCTCGGACACGTCGCCGGCAAGATGCGCCGTTTCCGGATCCGGATCCTCCCCGGAGACCGCGTACGCTGCGAGCTGTCCCCCTACGACCTCGACCGCGCCCGGATCGTCTACCGGCACCGCTGAGGCGCTCGGCTCTGCCTGAGCGCTCGCTGATCGAGGCCATCCAGGGCGCCCTCGGCGCGTCGAGCGCGAGGAGCGCGCGGATCGTGCAGGGGAGCGGAGAC
>JASHYF010000473.1 GCA_030043235.1 Solirubrobacteraceae bacterium
GACTCGGAGACGACCAGGCCGAAGCCCTCGCGGATGGACTTCTGCACGACGACCTCCGAGAGGCGCTGGAGGGCGTTGACCTCGACGTTGCCGACGCCGGTGAGGTTGGTGAAGATGTGGATGAGCGGGTCGCCGGCGGCTGCCTCGGAGACCTCGCGGTAGACCTCCCAGCCCTCGGGGTCGTCGAGCGCCATCGAGCCGGCGAGCGCGAGCTGCAGCTCGCCGATCTCCTCGCGCACGAGCCGGTAGGCGTCGATCACGCCGAGCGGGTCCTTCCAGGGGTCGAAGCGCGACACCTGCGTGACGAGCCGCGCGGGCAGCTGGACGCCGATCCAGTCGAGGATCTGGCTGGCGGTGGCGACGTCGAGGTCGATGTTCTTGGGGCTGAGCGGATCGATCGCCGGCGCGATCACCTCCACGCGCCTGACCTCCAGCGCGGGCGGCACGAACTGGGGCATGGTGAAGACGGCCGCGTCGAAGCCCTCCAACAGGGGCGCGAGGAAGCTCCACGCGTCGGGGTTCGGCTCGCTGGTGTCGATGTGGCAGCGCCACACCCAGCACGCGTCGCCCTTGCCGTGCGCGCTGAGCAGCCCCACGGGCTGGGGGTCGTGGACGACGATGAAGTCGTAGCCGCCGTCGAGCGTCGCGGCGTTCTCCTGCACGCACTGTTGGTAGGTGGCGCGCTGCGCGTCGCTGAGGCTTCGCGGCGCCCCCTGCAGCGCGTTGTGCAGGGTCTTGGTGGCGTGGAAGAAGTCCGGGTTGCCGCCGATGACCTTCCAGTCGACGTCCAGGCCGAGGTCGCGCAGCAACGGCACGCACGAGCGCAGCAGCTCGGAGACGCCGCCGCCGTAGGGGGTGGCGTTGACCTGCAGGATGCGCGCGCCGCGCAGCGCGCTGGCGTGCTCGCGCAGCTCCTGCAGGATCGGCTCGGGCACGATCCCGTCGTAGGACTCGAGCGACCAGCGCCCCACGGTCACCTTCTGCAGCACCGCGGTACCGCGTGGAGCTCGCGATGGCACATGCGAGCAAGCATCGGGCGCAGCGGCGGCGCTCACATCCGGGCTTTTCACTGAGTCTCTCAGCGGAAGCGCCGCACGAGCACGACTCGCGGGGCTCCACCCAGCGTCTGCGTCGCGGCCCCACGACCGCGCCCGCGCGGGGATGCGTCTGCGTCGCGGCCCCACGACCAGCGCGCGCGCCGGGATGCGCGGCTGGCGCGCGAGCGCGTCGGTTCCGTGCTTTTCCACATGCGATGCGGGCGTTTAACCGGTTGGCGCGTGGGGTGAGGGGCGCCTAGCGTGAACGCATGGCTGCGCACCTGCATCTGGCGTCCAGCGAAGCGGAGGCGTCCAGCGGATCGGACGACGGTTCGGGCCCGCAGGCGCAGGCGCCGATTCGCGTGGTGCTCGCCGAGGACCATGCGCTCATGCGACGCACCCTGCGAGAGCTGCTCGAGGCCGAGCCGAGCGTGGCTGTGGTGGCCGTGGCGAGGGACCTCGCCTCGGCGCTGAACGAGGTCGAGCGCCACCAGCCGGAGGTGCTCGTGCTCGACCTCAGCCTGCACGACGGTCCGTGCGCGGAGATGCTCGAGGCGCTGCATACGCGCGCGCCGGACACCGAGATCGTGGTGCTGACCACGGACGACAGCCCCGTGCGCTTGCACCGCGCGCTCAGCGGCGGCGTGCTCGGCTACGTGCTGAAGCAGCTCGCCGACAGCGAGCTGCTCGCGGCGGTGCGCGCGGCCGCGCGGGGCGCGGAGTATGTCAGCCCGCGCGTGGGCGAGGGCCTGGATGCCCTGTACAGCTCGCTGACCGACGATCGCATCACGCCGCGCGAGGTGGAGGTGTTGAGGCTGATAGCGCTGGGGCACACGAGCGTGGAAATCGCGCGCATGCTGAGGCTGTCCCCGCGCACGGTGGAGACGCATCGCGCGCACATCCATCACAAGCTCGGCCTGGCCACCCGCGCGCAGCTCGTTCGCTATGCGCTGGGGCGCGGCCTGCTGAGGGCGTGAGCGCTGAGCGTTACGTAGTTCGCCGCACGCCGACTGCGGAGTTCACCCCGCGCCGACTGCGGAACTCTCGCGAGGGCGGCGGGGGCCGGCGCCTTTAGCGTGTGGGTGTTCGCCAGCGAGAGATATTCATCGAACGCTCGGGACCTCGCCGCCCGGGCCATCAGCGAAGGGCCGCACGCCGTGCAGGAGAGGCCAATGGAAGGGATGCCGAGATGTAGCCACTGCGGCGATGTGATCGGCGTGTACGAGCCGATCGTGGTGCTCGTCGACGGAGGCCCACACAGGACCTCGAGAGCGCGCCTCGGCGGCGACGCGCGCCCGGCCGCGGAGTGCTACCACGACGATTGCTACGCACGGCTCCTGGGCGAGCGTCCGCTCCGGGACTGACCGGTCAGGCGCTGACACGCGGCCAGCGGCGTTTCCGGTGCCAGCACGCGGGTAGCTGCGCCACGAGTGGGTGGCCGCCGTGGCAGGCGACGAGCACGTGGCGGCCAGCGCCCGGCGCATCGCCTCCGAGGAGCGCGCGGCGGCCGCCCGGCTGCGCGACACCTTCGACGCGGTCGTGGAGGCGTCGCTCGACGAGCGGGCGGTCCCCCCGCGGCCTCACCGGCGCCGCGCGCTAGCCGATCCGCTGCTCGCCCGCATACACGTTCACGCGGCCGCGGCGCGTGAAGCCGCACAGCGTGAGGCCGCGCTCGCGCGCGAGCTCCACGGCGAGCGACGTGGGCGCGCCCACGCCGACGAGCACCGGCGCGCCCGCCACGAGCGCCTTCTGCACGAGCTCGAAGGACAGGCGCCCGCTCACGCACAGCAGACGCCCCGACAGGGGCATGCGCGCTTCGCGCAGCGCCCAGCCCACGACCTTGTCCATCGCGTTGTGGCGGCCCACGTCCTCGCGCACGCACAGCAGCTCGCCGCCCGCGTCGAACAGTCCCGTGGCGTGCAGGGCGCCGGTGCGCGCGAAGCCCGGCTGCACGAGCCGCTCGGGCAGGCGCGCGAGCAGCTCGCGCGCCACGCTCGGACCGGGCGCGAGCGCTGGGCAGTGGAGCGCCACCTCCTCGATCGCGCCCTTGCCGCACACGCCGCACGAGGAGGTGGTGTAGAAGCGCCGCGCCGGCAGCTCGCGCGCCAGCGGCCCGCGGACCTCGATCGTGTTCGCGGCCAGGTCGTCCGTCAGCCCAGCCTCCCGCGGACCGTCGATCAGCCCCTCGCCGTAGAGGAACCCGAGCGCAAGCTCCTCCTCGTGCCCCGGCGTGCGCATCGTCACCGCCAGTGGCTCGCCGTCCACGCGGATCTCCAGGGGCTCCTCCACCGCCACCGTGTCGCGCTCGCCGTCGCGCTCGAGCACCGTAACCGCCGCGCTCGCCCCAGGCGCGCATGAGAACGCGTGAGTCGCGTCGCCGCTGGTGGCTGTGGTGCGCTCCGCTGGCATCGCCGTCCGCTCCCACAAACGTAGCGCCACCGCCGCGCCGGGCCACGGCCGTGCGGGGCCGCGACCGGTGCACGTCTCGGCGGATGCGGTAGGCGGATGCGGTAGGCGACCGGTGCACGTCTCGGCGGATGCGGTAGGGTATCCGCCTAGGCAATGCCCAGGCAAAGCAAGGACCACGGCAAAGAGCCCGGCGACATGTCGCTGGGCGAGGCCGCCGGCGCGATCGGCGTGAGCGTCGACACGCTGCGGCGCTGGGCCAACACGGGCAAGCTCCACAGCTTCCGCGACGAGCTGGGTCGCCGGCGCGTCCCCGCCGCGGAGGTCACGCGCCTGTCGCGCAGTCCGCAGCGCCACCGCACGCGCACGCCCAGCTCGGCCCGCAACCGCATGCCCGGCGTCGTTCGCTCCGTGGAGGTGGGCGGCGTGATGGCGCTCGTCGAGATCGAGGCCGGGCCGTTCCTGCTCACCGCCGCCATCACCCGCGACTCCGTGCAGGAGCTGGGCCTCGCGCCGGGCGTGCACGCCGCCGCGCGCGTGAAGGCCACCTCCGTGATGATCGAGCGGGAGGCCGCATGAGCCTTCACGCGCGGGGCACGGGCCTCATCGCGCTGCTCGGCGCTGCGGCGCTCGCCCTCAGCGCATGCGGCTCCAGCTCGAGTAGTACGAGCACCACGAAGGCCTCCTCATCGTCATCATCAAAAAGCGGGCCCGTCGCGGTCATCTACGCGGGCTCGCTCGCCAAGCTCATGGAAGACGACATCGGGCCGGCCTTCCACGAGGCCGACGGCTACTCGTTCACCGGGTACGGGGGCGGCTCCGGCGAAGACGCCACAGACATCAAGGGCAAGGTCCGCACGGTGGACGTGTTCGTATCCGCATCGGCTGAAGCCGACAAGGAGCTCGAGGGGGCGGCCAACGGCAACTGGGTGTCGTGGTACTCCACGTTCGCAACCACCCCGCTCATGCTCGGGTACGACCCCAAGAGCAAGTTCGGGGAAGAGCTCGCCCACGGCAAGCCCTGGTATGAAGTGCTCGCCCAGCCGGGCATCCGCGTCGGGCGCACCGACCCCAAGCTCGACCCCAAGGGCAAGCTCACCGTCGAAGCCGTCGAAGAAGCCGCCAAGGCGCTCGGCAAGCCCGCGCTCGCCAAGGCGCTCGCCTCGTTCCCCGTGTTCCCCGAGACGGACCTCGTCGGGCGCCTGCAGGCCGGGCAGCTCGACGCCGGCTTCTTCTACGCGATCGAGGCCAACGTCGCGCACATCGCCACCGTGCCGCTCACGCCGGTCAAAAAGACCGCCGCCTACACCGTCACCATCGTCAACCGCGCGCCGCACCAGGCCGGCGCTGAAGCGTTCGTGCGCTACCTGCTGGCGGCCGCGAGCGCGCCCACGCTCACGAGCAACGGACTCACGTCGCTCTCGCCGCCGAAGCTGAGCGGCGAAGCCGCCGCCGTGCCCGCCGGCGTGCGCACCAGCGTCGGCGCCGCCAGTCCCTGAGCGATGCTCGACCGGGCGCGAAGCCCGCTGCCATGGCTCGCCGCCCTGCTCGCGCTGTACCTGCTCGCGCCCATTCTCGCCTTCGTCGTGCGCCTCAGCAGCGGCGTGTCCTCGGAGCCCGGGCTCGGCGCCGCGCTGCTCACCTCGCTGCTCACCGCATCCGTCTCCGCGAGCGTCATCGCCGTGCTCGGCGTGCCGCTCGCCTACCTGCTCGCTCACTCGCGCGGCCCACTCGCGCGGCTGGCGCTCGCGCTCGTGTCGCTGCCGCTCGCGCTGCCGCCGCTCATGAGCGGCCTGCTGCTGCTGTACGTGGTCGGTCCCCACACCGCCGCCGGGCGGCTGTTCGGCGGCCATCT
>JASHYF010000474.1 GCA_030043235.1 Solirubrobacteraceae bacterium
GAAGTCAACGGGGAAATCGACGACGCGCTGAACGCCACCACCCTGTGCGAGGAGAGCCCGTTTCCGTTCTCGCGCGACGCGCCCGCTGCGACGCGCATGAGCGAAGCCCTCGCCTTCGTGAACGCCCAGCCGGCCTCCGACTTCTACCCGTTCAACGCCCAGACCGCGCTCGCCGACAGCATCATCCCCGACTGCGCCCGCTGGCCCGACGCATCTCCAGCGCCACCCCCCGAGAGCACGCTGCCGAACGTGCCCACGCTGATTCTCTCCGGCGCGCAGGACCTGCGCACGCCCACCTCGCTCGCGCGCGGCGTGGCCGCGCTGATCCCCGACGCGCAGCTGCTGGTCGTGCCGTTCACCGGTCACTCGGTGCTCGGCAGCGACCTCAGCGACTGCTCCGCGCTGGCCGTGCAGGACTTCTTCGCGGGCGGGGTGGGTGGGGGTCGAATCCAGCCGTGCAAGCCCACGCCGAACCCGTTCCCGCCGACGCCGCTCACGCCCACCAAGCTCGACTACATCCGTCCGCCCGCCCAGCTGGCGGGCAGGCCCGGCAAAACCCTCGTGGCGGTGCTCGACACGCTCGTGGACCTCGACCGCCAGGTGATCGCAGCCACGCTCCAGGCCGACGAGGAACTCCCCAGCGGCTCGAGCTTCGGCGGCCTGTGCGGCGGCTACGCGAAGCTCACGCGCAAGGCGGCCATCCTCGAGGACTTCTCGTTCGTCCCCGGCGTCCAGCTGACCGCCACGTTCCCCGTGCGAGACGGCCGCCTGCAGGCGGCCGACATCAGCATCTCCGGCGCGCAGGCCTCGCCCGGCATCGTCCGCTTCGGCGGCTCCTCCACTCGCGTGATCGGCGCGCTCGACAGCAAGCACTTCGACATCGACGTCGCCAAGGTGAGGCTCTCGCGCGTGGGCGCCGGCGGCGAATGGCCGTCGCTGGCCACGATCAGCGCCCAGCTCCCCCGCGGGCTACGCTGAGCGGGTGGCGAACGCGCTCGCGCAGGAGACCTCCCCGTACCTGCGCCAACACGCCGAGAACCCCGTCGACTGGCTGCCGTGGGGCCCCGTCGCGCTGGAGCGCGCGCGGGAGCGCGACGTGCCGCTGCTCCTGTCGATCGGCTACTCCGCGTGCCATTGGTGTCACGTGATGGAGCGCGAGTCTTTCGAGGACGCCGCCACCGCGCGGCTGATGAATGAGTGCTTCGTGTGCGTGAAGGTCGATCGCGAGGAGCGCCCGGACGTGGACGCCATCTACATGGAGGCCGTGCAGAGCATGACCGGCCAGGGCGGCTGGCCGTTGAACGTGTTCCTCACGCCCGAGCAGCTCCCGTTCTACGGCGGCACGTACTTCCCGCCCGAGCCCCGCCACGGCATGTCCGCGTGGACCCAGCTGCTGCAGGCGATAGCGGAGTCCTGGGAGCAGAACCGCGCGGAGATCCGCGCCGGCGGCGAGCGCCTGCGCGAGCGCCTTTCCGGCGCGGCGCGGCTGTCGCCCGCGGCCGAGCCGCCGGGCGAGCGGGCGCTGCAAGAAGCGGTGGCGCGGCTGGCCGAGAGCTACGACGCACGCAACGGAGGTTTTGGAAGCCCACCCGCCTACGCGCCGAAGTTCCCCCAAGCGCCCGTGCTCGAGCTCCTGCTCGCGCGCGGCGAGCGCGCGATGTCGCTGGCCACGCTGCACGCGATGGCGGACGGCGGCATCCACGACCAGGTGGGCGGCGGCTTCGCGCGCTACAGCGTCGACGCCGCCTGGATGGTGCCGCACTTCGAGAAGATGCTCTACGACAACGCGCTGCTCGCGCGCGCCTACCTGCACGGCTGGCAAGCATCGGGCGAGGAGCGCCTGCTGGAGGTGTGCCGCGACACGCTCGACTGGGCGCTGCGGGAGATGCGCGGCCCCGAGGGCGGCTTCTTCTCGGCGCTCGACGCCGACTCCGAGGGGGTGGAGGGACGCTTCTACGTGTGGACGGTGGCCGAGCTGCACGAGGTCCTCGGCGAGGACGCGAACGCGGCGATCGCCTGGCTGGGCGCCACCGAGCACGGCAACTTCCAAGGAGAGGGTGGGGGTCGATTCTCCGAGCCTGGGTTGAACGTCCTGCAGGGTCGCGGGCCCGACCCAGGAGCGGACGCGCGCAAGCGCATCCGCGCGCGCCTGCTGTCCGCGCGCGAAGGGCGCGTGCGCCCGGCACTCGACGACAAGCGCCTCACGAGCTGGAACGCCCTGATGATCTGCGCGCTGGCCGACGCGGGCGCGGCGCTCGATGAGAGCCGGTACCTCGACGCGGCGATCTCATGCGCGGAGTTCCTGCTGCGCGACATGCGCGACGAGCGCGGGCGCCTGCTGCGCAGCTACAACCAGGGACGCGCAAAGATCGACGCCTTCCTGGAGGACCACGCGTTCCTGCTGGAGGCGCTGATAACGCTGTTCGAAGCGAGCTGCGAGGAGCGCTGGTTCCACGAGGCCATGACGCTGGCCGGCGAGATGATCGAGCGTTTCGCAGACCACGAGCACGGCGGGTTCTTCTCGACCGCGTCGGACACGGAAGAGCTGATCGCGCGCCGCAAGGACCTCGAGGACTCCCCCATCCCCTCCGGCTCCTCCAGCGCCGCCGCCGGCCTGCTGCGCCTCGCCCAGCTCACCGGCAACGACGAGTACGAACGCCACTCCCTCGGCGCGATCGCGCTCGTCGCGGAGATCGCCCCGCGTCACCCGACCGCGTTCGGCCACATGCTGCAGGCGCTGCACTGGCGCCTGGCGCCCGCGCGGCCGATCGCCTGCGCGGTCCCGTCAGCCACCCGAGGGCCCGCCTAGCTGAAGCTCCAGCGCCGCCCGCCGTCGGTGGAGGTGTACTCCCAGAGTTCCGTTGGGCCACTTCGCACGAAGGCCAGGAGCCCGGATTTGCCGGTCGCGCCAACAGGCCCGTACACGACCGCCAGCGGAACCCCGGGCATGTACGCCCGCCACCAGTGCTTGCCGGCGTCGGTGCTCACGACGACCGATTCGGCGCCGCCCGGTCCGCCGTAGGCGAAGTACGTCGCCGGGCTGGCCGCGCCGACCTGCGTCACCACGTTCGGCGCGTTGGCCGCCGAGACGTGGAACTCCGGGCCGTCGATGCGCCAGGTCTTGCCGCCGTTCACCGTCGCGGCGGGATAGGTCGTGCCGCCGCCCAGGCCGGTCGTCGCAAGGGCGAAGCCGTCCTCGGCGCTGACGAACACCCGATTGCCGAGGTCCCTCGAGCTCACGATCGTGCCGGGACGACTGAACGGGGGCGCGCTGGCGGGAATCTGCCTCGCGGCTACGCTCGCAGGCGGCGAGGCCGCGGCGCGCGCCGCCGTACGCCCGGAGGCCTGGCTGACGCCAACCGCCGTCGCAGTGCAGACCGCGAGCGTGACGGCCGCCGCCACCGGCCTCGTGCGCGTGCCGCCGCGGCGTCGAACATCGATCCGGCTCGGGAAGATCATCGTCTCGCTCCCATCCTGTCTCGGTAGTGCACCGCTGGGACCCAGCACGGCGCCAGCATGGCGCAGCGAGCAGCTCGGTTCATCAGTAGTTGTGCACAGGACAACGGCGGGCCGACACGTACCACGGCGTCAGCCGGTGTGCTGGCCGCGATGGGAAGCGGACCATCGCTGGCCTACAG
>JASHYF010000475.1 GCA_030043235.1 Solirubrobacteraceae bacterium
ATCGGAGGGCCGGCCGACCAGACGGTCATCAACGGCGTGGTCCAGGAAATCGACATCGCCACGGGCAAGGTGCTGTTCCAGTGGAACAGCGAGGATCACGTGCCGTTCAGTCAGAGCGAGCAGCCGCTGCCGGCCTCACCGAGCACGCCGTGGGACTGGTTCCACATCAACGCGGTGAGGCTCGACAGCGACGGCAACCTGCTGATCGACGCACGTGACACGTGGACGACCTACAAGGTCAACCGGTTCAACGGGAACATCATCTGGCAGCTCGGCGGCAAGGATTCGAGCTTCACCCTCGAGGCGGCCCCGGGGCAGGTTCTCGACAGCGCCGGAGAGATCTTCGCCTGGCAGCATGACCCGCAGGCGCTCGGCAACGGCGTGTACACGTTCTTCGACAACGAGTCATCGGGCACGCCATTGCTGCCCTACAGTCGCGCAATCACCGTGAAGTTGAACGAATGGACCCACGTCGCGACGCTGGTGGCGTCCGACGACCAGCCGGAGGGGCTCTCCGCCGCGGCGGAGGGCAATGCCCAGACGACGGATGACGGCGATCTGTTCGTGGGCTGGGGAGTGCTTCCGTACTTCTCGGAGTTCACTCCCACCGGCCAGCTCATCTTCAACGCCGAGTTCCCGGCTGGAGTGAACACCTACCGCGCCTACCTGCTTCCGTGGAGCCACGGAGGATTCGGATTCCCCTTCCTGGCCACGGCGCAGCGGCGGCTTCGACGACGCTGAGGCCCCCAGCCGGAAGCTCTCTTGCCCGCCCCGCACCGGTGCGGGGCTGGAGGACCGCCACCCAAACTCCTACGAGAACCCGGACGACCGGCGTGGCCTCGGCCAGCTGTTGGTCGCCTGTCTCTCGCAATGTGGCGTGTCAGGGTGTGCTCGCGAGTACAAGCCCGGTCTGGTAGGCGACGACGACGAGCTGCGCGCGGTCGCGGGCACCCAGCTTTGCCATCGCCCGATTGATGTGCGTCTTGGCCGTCGCTGGGCTGATCGTGAGCAGCTTGGCGATCTCGACGTTGCTCATGCCCGTGGCAACCAATGCCATGATCTCGCGCTCGCGCTCGGTCAAGGCGGAGAGCTCCACCGGGGGCGAGCGGTCACGCTCGGGAGCCGCGAATTTGGTGATCAACCGCCGCGTGACGCTTGGCGAAAGCAGCGCATCCCCGCTGGCGACGACCCGCACGGCGCGCAGCAGTTCGGTCGGCTCAGCGTCCTTGAGCAGAAAGCCGCTTGCGCCGGCGCGTAGCGCGTCGAACACGTACTCGTCGCTCTCGAACGTCGTCAGGATCAGCACCTTCACGTCATCGAGCTGCTCGTCGGCGGCAATCTGGTGTGTGGCCTCCAGTCCATCCAGCACGGGCATGCGAATGTCCATCAGGATCACGTCGGGAAGCGCCTGGCGCGCCAGCGTCACAGCTTCCGCACCGTTGGCCGCCTCGCCGATCACGGCGATGTCGCACTCGCCCTCGAACAGGACGCGCAATCCTGCGCGTACCAGCGGCTGGTCATCGACGATAAGTACGCGGATCATGATGGCTCGGTGATCGGCAGCCGGGCGCGTACGCGAAAGCCGCCATGCGTGCAAGGACCGGCCTCGAGCTCGCCGCCGAGGGCGTGTGCGCGCTCGCGCATACCCACGATTCCGTGCCCCTGAGCGTTCAGCCCACGTCCGTTTGCGTTGCTCGACACGCCCGTCGTCCCGTGTCCATCGTCATCGACGCTGATGAGCATCGTGTCCGCGGTGCAGGCGATCTCCACCACAGCGGTTGCGGGTCCGGCGTGGCGCACAACGTTGGTCAGCGACTCCTGCACGATGCGGTAGGCGGCTAGGTCCACGGTTGCAGGCAGCGGTGGCAGGCCCCCGCAGATCGTCACCCGCGTTGGAACTCCCGCCTCGCTCGTGGCGTCGATGAGACGGTGGAGCTGACTCAGACCGGGGGGGGGTTCGCGTGGCTCGGTATCGTCAGCTGCCCGCAGGACGCCCAGGATGTTTCGTAGCTCACGCAGCGCGTCCTTGCTGGTCGCCTTGATCGTTCGCAGTGCCTCCGCGGCGCTGTCGGGGCGCTCACGGAGTACGTGGGCGGCAACGCCCGCCTGCACGTTGATCGTCGCGATACCGTGCGCCAGCACGTCGTGCAGCTCCCTGGCAATCCGCAGACGCTCGGCATCGACCCGGCGACGCGCCTCGTCCTCGCGCGTCCTCTCGGCCTGATCGGCACGGGCTTTGATCGACGCGATGTACGCTCGCTCGCTGCTCACCGCCCAGCCCAAGAACAACGCCGCCAGCACCGCCGCAGGCTCGGCGGCCGTCCTGGAATCCGACCAGCCCTTGTACTGGAGCAGGCCGCGAACGAGCCCCAATGCGAGTCCGGCGAGTACCGCCAGGACCGCTGCACGACGGCGCTCTTGAACCTGCGCAAGCGTGTAAACGGCGATCACTACGGACAGCGAAATCGCGCCGCTGGGAGGGGCGAGCGCAATCGCGATCGCGGCAAGAGCCAGGGTGCTCGCGAAGACCGCTAGCGGCCAGCGACGCCTTCCCGCCACCGCCAACGCCGCGAACACGGTCAGCGCGTAGCCAAACCAACCAGCACGCTGCAGACCGTGAGCCTCAAGCGCGCGCGCACCGACGAGCACCACAGCCAGCACGGTCGCCAGCAGCCAATCGCCCCAAGCCGACAGCCGAGACGCTCGCGACACGAGCAACCGATTTCTCATCAGCGACAAGGTAGACGTGACACGACAGCACCACCATACTGCATGCCGAGCATGACCTGAAGTTCAGCGAAGTATCAGCACGACGATCAATCCGACAACGACAAGCTCCAGGGATGCGCCCCACAAGAAAAGCCGATAGTGAAACAGCTTGTCGCTAAGCGTTTCATAGGTCTGCTCAACGTCTTCGACGAGACCGTCGATGCCCTTCGCCCACGTCGCAATGTCCAACTTAGCGGCCAGGGTTTCACAGGCCGTGATCGCAGCCTCAGATGTGCAGGACCGACGCGGGTCGGCCGCCGGTCCGGAGAAGAAGATCCAGTCGGAGACCCGGTCGCGCACGTCTAGCGAGGTTTCAGTGACACGCCGCTGTGTGAGGCGACTCGTCTCAACCGAGTGATGGCGGGCGCGGCGGGCCTGGACCTGCAACTGTAGAAAGTGGCGCTCGACGGCGCAGTACCGTGCGTACAGGGCCACGTAAAGCAGGACGGGCTCCGCCAGCGTCGCCCACACGGCCTCATCGGCGAATAGTTCGGCGCCCATCGGCCCCACCACCAACGTCAACTCGGAGTCAGAGGGCCCCGGACCCGCCAGACGGACCGTGCGCGTAGGCCCGTCCTTCCGTAGCCGGGTTCCGGCTCGATCGATGGCGGACTGATCGGAATGATGATGCACGGAGACTCGCAGCAGCTCCCCGTTCGCGTCAGATCCATCTGCCAAAGCGAACGAGAAACCCATCGGCGAGGCGAGTCCATGGGACGAGGCCAGATATCCGTCTTCGAACGCCGTCGGTCCGCTTGCCGCCAGTTCCTCTGCACACCACAGGGGATCGTTGGTCAGATCGACGGCGACCAGCTCGACCCCCGGGGCTCCAAGAGGCTCAGAGGACTCAAACGGCGTGGCTGCCGACAAGGCCATCCTCGCCACTCCCTTCGGACGCCACGAGCTCAGGCTCGAACGTCTCGACCACCTTTCGGTTGATCGGAGCCATCGATATCGGGCGACGCACCGAGCCTGGGGCGACGCCGGCCTGCATCGCACAGAGCACGCCGGCGGCCTCCCAGTAGTTCTCCACCACCCAGTACTGACCGGGTGCCCACGGAAGTGTGCCCAAATCGTTCCGCATGAGGTTCTCGTTCTCCCTCACCGCGATCACCGGAATGCCCTGCTCGAGCGCTGCCAGCACCGGCAGACCGAGACATCCGTCCGGAATGACCAGACACGACACGTCCGCCGCGGTGAGGACTCCCGGAGACCCCATCGCCTCGCCGGTGACAATGCGCGGACTACGCTGCAAGCCCTTCAATATGCACTGGAGGAAGCTCATCGAGACGGCCTCGGCAGCCATCCGCGGGTCAACGAGCCCCGTGTCCATCTCCATGATCTCCTCGTCCTCGCACATAGGCGAGTGGGCGGAAGGAAGGTCGTACAGCATCGACACCGCGTGCGTGAAAATGGCCTCGACTCCGCCCCAGGGATTGACCATCTGCCCGTCACTCTTGAAATAATCCATATGATAGCTGCGTGGCACGTCGATAATAGACGCGAGCGCGATCGCGTCGAAAGTTCCCGCAAACGGCTCCAAAGCCGTGACGAGATTCTCGAGGTTCTCGACTGTCCCCACCGCACGACCCGTGGAGGAATACCCGGCCTTCAGTCCGACTGGCGGCTTGAGGAGCACGATTTCCGGACAGTCCAGGCCGTATGTGGCGCGCGCCGCGTTGATCGAATTGACAGACACCTCGGTCAGCATCTCGATCTCATGCTCATCGAGAACGCACAGCACGCGGTTAGCGCGGACCCTTTGAAGACCTGCCGTTCCCATTAGGAATCGACAGATGACGCTTCCCTCCACGTACAAGCCGTTCGCCGGAAGCTCGTTGATGTCGGACGCGTTGACCACGTTCGGGTGGGTTATGAGGTGATCGCAAATCGACCCGAGCAGAATCGCCGCCGGACCGGCGTCGCCTGCGTGGCCACCGATAGTGGCTCCCACCCCGGTGGGAACGAGCATCACAACGTTGAACTTGTCGGGATTATCCGCCGACCGCCGACGCAGCTCGAAGATCGAGCCCCGCCGGGCTGCCGGTGGGATGTCGCTTCCCGACATCATGCCGATCTCGCATCGATAGCCGGTGGCATCGGTAGCGCTGACCGCGAATCGAACCGGGATTTCGTCCGTTCCCATCCGCTCCAGCACCTCCCTCGCAAAATGTTCACGCAGGTCTACGTGATCAACAACGAGGGGGATCTCGAACTCCCGCTCAGATACTTGCATGCGCTTCCTCTCCTAGTCTGCTGACGAAATCGTCGTACGTAAATCTCCTTCGCAGCGCCGTGTCACCGTTCTCGGCGACCCAGTAGGTCGTAGGAAGGTTGATGCCGTTGAACATGTGAGCCTTCACCGTGGTGTATGCGCCCATGTCGGCGAACACAACACGCGAACCGATTTCAAGCGGTGTATCAAAGGCGTAGCTCCCGAACATGTCTCCAGCCAGGCAGGTGCTCCCCACAAGCCGGTAGCGGAACTTGCCCTTGCCGACGTGGCCGACCACAGTCGGTTCGTACTGATACTCGTACACCTCAGGCATGTGGTTGACAGTCGTGTCGAGGAAGGCGAGCGTCTCGCCACGGCTGCTGACTACTAGGTCGATGACGGTGGACACGAGGTATCCGGCCTCACGAACGAGTGCCGTACCGGGCTCGATGAACACCTCGACGCCATAGCGGTCGGTCAAGAGGGCGATCGCTTCGCACAGGGGCTCGACCTTTGCCTGCTTCGAGAACAGATACCCGCCGCCGACGTTCACCCAGGATACCTGCGCCAGGAGGCGGCCTATCTTCTTCGAGAGGTGGCGCACCGTCTTGAGCAGCGGCGCATGAGTCCCCGAATCGCAATTGGAGTGAAAATGCACACCATCAACTGCACCCAGGGCCGCGAAGTCTGTTTCGACGAGGTCGGCCAGTTGGCGAAGCGGGACCCCGAGCTTGGAATGCGCCCGGCACGGGTCATACCGGGCATCCTTGACGAACGAGCGTTCAGGATTCACCCTCAAGCCGATGCTGGTATCGGTGAACGCCGTCGTGAACCGTTCCAACTGCGACAGGGAATTGAGCGCGACGTAGTCACACAGCTCATTGAGGCGGTCGACCTCGTCGGGTCGGAATCCAGGCGTCGTGATGTGAACCGAGCCGGCATCGCCGAGCAGCGACCTGGCAAGTTCGGCCTCGAACAGCGAACTGGCGGAGAATCCCGATACATGCCGCCGCAGAACGTCAAGAACGTCCGTGTTTGCCTGTGCCTTGATGGCATAGAGCAGGTGGGCGCCGGTCACGGATATGGCGCGCTGCACGTTACCGACCGCGTCGAGGAGGCGACGCTCGTCGATGATGAAGCTTGGGCTGTCTGCCTCCTTGAACGTGTCCATAGCGGACGCGCCCTTGGTAAGCGAGTTACGAAGAATCACACCCAGCCTCCCTGCGGCGCACGAGTATGACGCGCTGAGAGCGCCGCTGCGCGGACGATAGTCCGACTCGGGACCATTGGCGATGTCTTTGCGAAGGTGATCGCGGGCGAGCATCGCCAAGCGCCGGCGTGTTTGCGGAACTTCCCGGAACCACCCCAGCGCAATGAAAAGCGAGACACCGTGTTGGCGGGCATGTCTGTCAGCGTGCGCGCCAAAGCCGCCGCCCGCGGCGCCTGCCGGACGCGCCGATCGGACAGCCCCTGGAAGATCACCGACCCCGTCATTGGAACCTCATGCGCCTTGTTTACCTGGAACCTCATGCGCCTTGTTTACCTGGAGCCTCATGCGCCTTGTTTACCCTCCGAGACCCATCTTGTCCGTCCGAGACCCACCTTGTTGTGAACGTAGTGTGCTCGACCTCCAAGTGGAACGTGACGCCCCACGGGAGGCAATGCTCGGCTCTGCATCCCTGCTCTTCTCCCCTTCTCCTTCTCGTTCTCCGTTCCAAACCGCCCGGCTATCACGTCGCGACCCCGCCCAAGACTTGAGCGAAGGACATTGTAGTGTTCGCAGAATGTGCCTGTCATTGGCCAGCCGTGGTATCTGCCTGTACAGCGTCTGTCGTATGGTCCGCCGCCAGCGCTGCGTGTGACGCGACGGACGAACTACGCGACCGGATGCACGCGGCGAGGCGAGGCGACTCGGCTCGCCGACGTTCTGCCTGCGCGGGTGGCCCGAGCGCGCGGTCTATCTCCTCGCGCCGCTGGGTGAGGCGCTCGTGCTCGGCTTGCGTGTGGGCCGCTAGCGACGGGGCGCGTACCGACCCACTTGGTATGGCCTCTGTACGAGACGACTCCTACGTAGCGTCGTTTGCGGCGCGTTCCCGATGACGCGGCATCTCTACCCCTCACTGACATTCAACGGTGGAGGTGGGTCGTACGTGAAACGCGCACGTGCGAGCTTGCTCTGTCGGTGCGGGGGCTCAGACTTGGGTGCGGACGTTCTCGGCGAACCGCTTGCGGGCGGCCTGACGAGAGACGCCGGGCGCGATGCCGATCTCTCCCCATGACCGGCCGTTGACGCGTGCTCGGGCGACCAGCTCGCGGACGCGAGCCTCGCCGGCGCGCACGCTGTCTACGGCCTCTGTCAACACCGAGGCTCCCAGCCGGAAGCCCTCTTGCCCGCCCCGCACCGGTGCGGGGCGGGCCGCCAATCACGGAGCGTTCTCCTCGGTTGGGTCGAGCGACTGCTGCTCATGCTCGTGGCCAGGGTGGGTCGTGTGTTGGGAATCGGTCATCACGCCAGGATGGGCGGGACTCGCCGTACGCGAAATCGATGGCGATGAGAAGCACTCTCAGGCGCCGGGCAAGCGAGACGGTGTCTCACTATGGCCGCTTCAGCGGCTAGGATGGGGCCATGTCGACGGCAAGCGCATCGGAGTGGGCGGAGCATGCCCGCGCCGTGATGGACCAGGCTGGGCACCGCAAGGGAGGGGCGCGGAATGCGATCATCGACCTGCTGGCTGAGCAGCCCTGCGCTCTCAGTGCGATCGAGATCGAAGACCATCTGCGGCGAAGCGATCGCTCGGCCTCGCGCGCGAGCATCTATCGCATCCTCGAGTTGCTTCAGGACCGAGGCCTGGTCGTCCGTCTGGACGTCGGAGACGCTTCATCGCGATACGAGCTGATCGATCCAGGTGGCGAGCACCACCATCATCTGCTCTGCGAGTCGTGTGGACGCCTGGTGCCCTTCGATGACGCCGGCCTCGAGCGCTCGATCGATCGCGTCTCGCGTCGCATGGGGTTTCGCACGCACGGCCACGAGGTCGTCCTGAGGGGCGACTGCGTGGCCTGCCAGCACTGAGCAGGAATAGGACTCAGTATTGTGTTATGGTCTCCCGGCCGGCTGCTGCCGGCCGCGCGAGACCCCGCTCATATCGATCTGGAGATTGCCCCATGCACACGGTCTTCAAGCGTCTTGCCGACCTGCGTCCCCGCCCTGCGCTCGTCGCGGCGACGGCCGCCCTGGTTCTGCTCGCGGCGGGATGCGGCAGCAGCTCCTCGCCTACCTCGGCCACCGCGGCGTCTTCGGGCAGCCCGATCGTGGCGGTTGGCGCGGAGAACGAGTACGCGAACGTGATCGAACAGATCGGCGGCAAGTACGTGAAGGTCACCGCGATCGAGAGCAACCCGAACACCGACCCCCACACCTTCGAGGCCAGCCCCAGCGTCGCCCAGGCGGTCAGCGCGGCCAGCCTGATCATCGAAAACGGGGTCGGCTACGACACCTACATGGCAAAGATCGAGGCCGCGTCGCCGAGCTCCTCGCGCAAGGTCATCGACGTCCAGAAGCTCCTCGGTCTCTCTGAATCCACCCCGAACCCGCACCTCTGGTACAAACCGACCACGATGCCGGCGGTCGCGAGCGCGCTGGTCGCGGACCTGTCGGCGCTGCGGCCCGCCGGTGCCGCGTACTTCCGGGCGAACGCCGCGAAGTTCGATGCGTCGCTGGGGCCGTGGCTGGCGGCCATCGCGCACTTCAAGACCAACTATCCGAACACCCCGGTGGCGACGACCGAGCCGGTGGCCGACTACATGCTCGAAGCCGCCGGCGCCAAGAACATGACGCCGTTCCCCCTGCAGGCGGACATCATGAACGGAACGGATCCCTCGCCCCAGGACGTGACCTTGCAGAACGGGCTGTTCTCCGGCCACGAGGTGAGGGTGTTCGTCCACAACCAGCAGGTGACGGACTCGCTGACCGAAAGCTTCGTCGCCGCGGCCAAGCGCGAGGGGATCCCCGTGGTCGGGGTCTACGAGACGATGCCGGCCCCCGGGTACGACTACCAGTCCTGGATGCTCGCCGAGGTCAAGGGGCTGGAAGAAGCCGTCGCGCACCACCGCTCGCTGGAAAAGCTGTGAGAACGATGGAGAGACAGGTGAGCGCGGACATCCTCGAGGTGCAGGGCCTCGACGTGCGGCTGGGCGGGCGCAAGATCCTCGACCAGGTGAGCTTCACGATCGCGCCCGGCCAGTTCACCGGCCTGATCGGCTCGAACGGCGCGGGCAAGACGACCCTCTTCCGGGTGATCCTCGGGTCGCAGGCTCCAAGCGCCGGGCGGGTGGTCTTTGGTCCCACCCACCCTCCAACCCTCCCGCGCGCCCACCGGTCGAAGATCGGGGGCACACGGCCCGATCCAGCGCTGCGCGCTGTGTGCCCGCCGGGTCGGCATGACCGGCTGATCGGATACGTGCCCCAGAAGTTCCTGCTGGAGGCGGATCTGCCGCTGCGAGCACGCGACCTCGTGGGACTCGGCCTCGACGGGCAGCGCCTCGGCATCTCGTGGCCTTCGCGCAAGCGTCGTGCCCTGGTCGAGGAGATGCTCGAGGCGCTCGACGCGAGGAGCTTTGCGGACACACGCGTGGGCCGGCTCTCCGGCGGCGAGCAGCAGCGAATCCTGATCGCCCACGCCCTGATCGCGCGGCCCGGGCTGCTGCTGCTGGACGAGCCGCTGGCGAACCTCGATTTGCGAAGCGCGCACGAGGTCGTCGCGCTGCTCGCTCGCATCGCACGCGAGCAGGAGATCGCCGTCCTGATCTCCGCACACGAGATCAACCCGCTCGTCGGGGTCATGGACCACGTCGTCTACCTGGCCCACGGGCGTGCCGTCAGCGGCACGACAGAGGAGGTGGTGCGCGCCGACGTGCTGAGCGCGCTCTACGGATACCACGTCGACGTGCTGGACGTCCATGGCCGCGTCCTCGTGGTCGCGGGCGCCGGCGATCACACCGACCTCGCCGGTCACGAGGGAAGCTTCCCGGGGGTGCTGGCCTCGTGAGCCTTCCGGCTGGCGCGCTGTTCGCACCCGGCTTCTTCTCCAGCGAAGCCGTCCACATCGCCGCGGGCGCCGGCGCGCTGGTGGCGATCGTGACGAGCGTCGTCGGGGTGTTCACGGTGATGCGCGGGCAGTCCTTCGCCGGCCACGCTCTCGGTGACACCGGGACAACCGGCGGCTCCGGGGCATACCTCGTGGGCGTCGGGCCGCTGTGGGGGTTCGTGGTGGGCAACGTGATCGCCGTAAGTGCGATGGAGCTGATCGGCATCCAACGACCGCGCGGCCGCGACCTCGCGACCGGGATCGTTCTCGGCGCCTCGATCGGCCTGGCGGCGCTGTTCCTGTACTTCACCACCACATCCCAGAGCACCACAGGGGCGACCGTCACGATTCTCTTCGGGTCGGTGTTCGCGATCACGAGCTCGGCGATTCCCCTGATCCTCCTGCTCGGTGCGATCGCCGTCGCAGCGGTGCTCGCGATCTACCGGCCGCTGCTGCTCAGCACCGTGAGCGTCGATATGGCGACGACGCG
>JASHYF010000052.1 GCA_030043235.1 Solirubrobacteraceae bacterium
TGCGGGCGACGGCGGCGCGCGCGGCGACGGCGCCCAGCGCGCGCGCGGCGACCGCGTGATCGTACGCATCGTCGATCGCGGCCCCGGGATCCCGCCGGCGCAGCTGGAGCGCGTGTTCGAGCCGTTCTACCGGGCCGGTGCGGCTGGCAGCGGACATCGCGGCTCGGGCCTGGGGCTGTCCATCGCGCGCGGCTTCACCGAGGCCAACGCCGGGACTCTGCACGTCGAGTCGCTGCCCGGACAGGGCGCGACGTTCGTGTTCGAGCTGCCGCTGTCCGACGAGTCAGGCGAGCCGGTGGGCGCGCGCGAGCCGGTGGATGCGCACGCGCCAAACGGGCAGGCGACGGGCGAGGAGCGCTTGCCGCTCGAGCAGGCCCACGGTCGCGAGCCGGCTGCGTGAGCGGGCAGAGGCCGGACCATATGAACGGACAGGGGGGCGCAGCGCGGGCCGGGCAGCCGCGCGTGCTCGTGGTCGACGACGAGCCGCAGATCGTGCGCGCCCTGAAGGTGGTGCTGCGCGAGGCCGGCTTCGAGGCGGTGCCGGCCGAAACCGGCTCGCAGGCGCTCGACCTGGCGGCCGTGCGCCCGCCGGAGGCGGCGATCATCGATCTCGTGCTGCCGGACAGCGACGGCGTCGAGCTCACGCGCAGGCTGCGCGAGTGGAGCGAGATGCCGATCCTGGTGCTCTCGGCGATGGGCGAGGAGGAGCAGAAGGTGAAGGCGCTGGAGGCGGGTGCCGACGACTACATCACCAAGCCGTTCGGCACGCGCGAGCTCATCGCCCGCCTGCAGGCGGCGCTGCGCCGCGCCGGGCGCACCGACGGGGAGCCCACGGTCGAGGTGGACGGGCTGGAGATCGACCTCGCCGCGCGGCTCGTGCGCCGCGACGGCGAGGCCGTGCACCTCACCCCGATCGAGTTCGACCTCCTGCGCGCGCTGGTGCGCAATCGCGGGCGCCTGATGACCCACCGCAAGCTGCTGGCGGAGGTGTGGGGGCCCGAGTACGTCGACGACATCCAGCCGCTGCGCACGCACATCGCCCGGCTGCGCGCGAAGATCGAGCCCGAGGGCGCGGCCGTGGCGGGCGGGCCAGCCGAGACAGGCGTCGCAAGCGGGGCCACCGGCCATCGCTTCATCGTCACCGACCCGGGTGTCGGCTACCGCTTCGCCGCCTGAGGCGCCCATGAGCGAAGGCATGCGCTGCCTGGTCGACCTGCGCGCTCGACGCTGCGGCAAGCTACCGAGTGCGTGACCGTTGCCTGTGCGGATGCGTCCGCGCCTGCCGGCGGCGAGGATACCGCGCGTGCCTCCGTCACGAAATCGTAATGCGTCCGGCGTGATTCGTCACACGGCCGTCATGTGCGACCCCCCATATTGGTCGGCATGGATGCGGTAGCAATCGTCCTTGGGATCGCCATGTTCGCGATCCTGCTGCTGATCATCGAGGGCATCGAGCGGATATGAGCGTCCCGGTCCCGCTCGCCTACTTCATCGCGCACATGAGCGGCGCCGACTTCTTCGGCCTGGTCGTCTCCGTGCTCGTGATCGCCTACCTGTTCTACGCACTGGTGCGTGGAGAGAAGCTGTGACATTCGACGGTTGGTTCCTGATCGTCGCGTTCGCGGTGATCCTGACCGTGCTCGCCTACCCCTTCGGGCAGTACATGGCGAAGGTCTACCGGAATGAACGCGTCTTCCTCACGCCCATCTTCGCGGGCCCCGAGCGGTTCCTGTACCGGCTTCTGCGCGTCGACCGTGATGGAGTCCCATCCGCCCAGGACTGGAAGCAGTACGCCAAAAGCCTGATCGTCTTCTCGCTCGCCGGCTGGCTGCTGCTGTACCTGATCCTGCGCACGCAGACGCTGTGGGACTTCACCGGGCTGAACCCGACCGGCTATCACTCGGCGCCGTGGAACGTGACGTTCAACACGACCTCGTCGTTCATGACGAACACCAACTGGCAGTTCTACAGCGGCGAGACGACCATGAGCTACTTCAGCCAGATGGCCGGGCTGACCGTGCAGAACTGGCTGTCGGCGGGCGTCGGCATCGTCGTGGCGATCGCGCTGATCCGCGGGATCATCGGCCGGGCACCCGACCAGGATGGTCGGGTCGGCAAGAGCATCGGCAACTTCTGGCAGGACCTCGTGCGCACGATCCTGTACGTGCTCTCGCCGATCTGCATCGTGGGCGCGATCGTGCTCCTGTCGCAGGGCGTGATCCAGAACTTCTCCAACTACCTCACCGCGCACACCATCACCGGCCTGACGCAGACGATCGCCATGGGGCCCATCGCCTCCCAGGAGGTGATCAAGGAGCTCGGCACGAACGGCGGCGGCTTCCTCAACACGAACTCGGCGCACCCGTTCGAGAACCCGACCGGCTTCACCAACCTGTTCGAGATGCTGATCGTGCTGATCATCCCGGCCGGGCTGATCTTCACCTACGGCCGCATGAGCGGCAACCGACGTCAGGGCTATGCGATCTACGGCGTGGTCATGTTCATGTTCCTGTGCGCAGCTTCGGTCGCCTACATCGCCGAGGCGCACGGCTCGCCCGCCCAGCACGCCGCCGGCCTGCACACGCACGTGATCTCCGGCTCCGGCGGGGGCAACATGGAAGGCAAGGAGCAGCGCTTCGGCATCGCCAGCTCGGCGCTGTTCAACACGGTCACCACCGTCACCTCGTGCGGCGCTGTGAACAGCGCGATCGAGTCGTTCACAGGAATCGGCGGGGCCGTGCCGATGGCCAACCTGTCCGCGAGCGAGGTGATCTTCGGCGGCGTGGGCACGGGCCTGTACTCGATCCTGGAGTACGTGCTGCTGGCCGTGTTCATCGGCGGGCTGATGGTCGGGCGCACGCCGGAGTGGCTCGGCAAGAAGATCGAGGCCAGGGAGATCAAGCTCGCCGGCCTCGGCATCCTGATCACGCCCCTGACGGCGCTGTTCTGCACGGCGCTCGCCGTGGCGAGCAAGTCCGGCCGTGCCTCGATCGGCGAAGTTGCGCTGTCCAAGACCGGCGGCAACACGCCGCAGGGCTTCTCCGAGACCTTCTACGCCTACCTCTCCCAGGCGAACAACAACGGCTCGGCGTTCGCCGGATACACAGGCTTCATCCAGCCCACCTCCGGCAGCCTCGGCTCCCACGGGATCACGTTCGCCGACCTGCTCGGGGGCTTCGACATGATGTTCGCGCGCTACGCGCCGATCCTGTTCGCGCTCGCGATCGCCGGCGCGCTCGCCGGCAAGCGCATCACCCCCGCCGGTCTCGGCACGATGCGCACCGACAATCCCACGTTCGCGGTGCTGCTGATCGGCGTGATCGTGCTCGTCGGCGCGCTCACGTTCTTCCCCGCGCTGCTGCTCGGCCCGATCGTCCAGGGGCTCACCGGACACCTCTACTGAGATGAAGCGCGACATCATCACCGCGGCGATCGGCATCCTCGTGTTCACGCTGCTGCTCGGGATCGTCTACCCGCTGTTCATCACCGGCGTCGGCCAGGTCACCTTCCCCGGCAACGCCAACGGGCAGAAGATCTACGCGGACGGCAAGCTCGTGGGCTCCAAGCTGATCGGCCAGAACTTCGGCACGCCGGTGCTCGAAAAGAACGGCAAGGTCAAGGAAGTGAAAGGCGCAGTGGTGACAGAAGCGGACCCGCGCTACTTCCAGACGCGCCCGTCGGCCACCGAAGGCGGCGCGGACAACGCCGCCGCCAGCACCTTCTCCAACAAAGGCCCCAACAGCGTGAAGACCAAGGAAGCAGACGAAGAAAACATCAAGGCCTACCTGGAACTGAACATGGGACCGAACAAGAAGGAATACGACCCCGGGCTGACCGCTGCGAACATCCCCGTGGACGCCGTCAACACCTCCGCCTCCGGGGTCGACCCGGAAATCTCGGAAGCGAACGCCCACATCCAGGCCTACCGCGTGGCGGCCGTGCGCGGCCTCTCCCGGGCGACGGTGGATCGCCTGGTCTCCAAGTACACCTCCGGCCGCGGCCTCGGCTTCTCGGGCGAACCCGGAGTGAACGTGCTCGAGCTGAACCTGGCGCTCGATCGGCTGGAAGGAAAGGCGAGCTGATGTCCGCGCAGATGCCCTCGGGCCCGGAGCGGCAGGCGAGAGTGCCCGCAGCCCACGAACGCAAGGCGATCTCGCTGTTCCAGCGCGACATCGTCGTCGCCGCGCTGATCGACAGCCTCAAGAAGCTCGACCCGCGCGTGCAGATCCGCAACCCCGTGATGTTCGTGGTGGAGATCGGCTCGGTCATC
>JASHYF010000053.1 GCA_030043235.1 Solirubrobacteraceae bacterium
TCCTCGACGGGCATCTCGAGCAGGACGGCCACGCCGAGGCAGTGGCCGCCGATGTCGCAGCCGGTTCGCGCCGCCGCCTGCACACGCACGCGCGAGCCGTCTGGGCGGATGAGGTCACACTCCTCGTCCCAGTGGCCTGTCTCCCAAAGCCGCTCCCACTCCGCGCCCAGCGCGTCGCGCTCGGCGCGCGTCAAGAAGTCATCGAGCCGTCGCCCGGTGATCTCCTCCCGCGGCCTGCCCAACAGCTTGCCCATCGCCGCGTTGACCTCTACATACCGTCGCTGCTCGTCGAACAGCGCGATCGCGTTCGTGGAGAGGTTGAAGACGCCCCAGAAGAGACGCTCCCACAAGCCGGCGTCCGGATCTGTGTGGGGCATCGAGGTCTCGCTTGCCGTCACGGGGTCGCGCTTTCCGTCAGGAGGGACGGAAGGCGGAGCGTAGCCCATACCGAGCCGGCATGGCGTTCCGATGTTCGGGCATCGGCTGGATGTTCTGCCATCGCCTGCGGGAGCTCCGCATCGAGTAACGCAACCCGCTGCGCCACCGCTCGGCGTTCAGGAGGGCGCACGCTCGATCGCCAGCCGTCCCCCGGCGGCGAGCTCGATGGACCGGCCGAGGGGATCGTCGCTCAGAACCCAGTCGATGACCTGCCGATCGGCGGTGCGGATCAGCGCGCGCTCCTCGCGCGCGTTCAGCGCGCTGATGATCGCCGCCTCCGGGGAGCCGTCGCGCCGGTAGGCGACGGTGCATGCCTCGATCGTCGCGGGGCCGGTATGCTCGGCGCGGGCACGGCGCGCGCGCGGGCGCTCGGGCCGGGGCTCGAGGCTCGCGAACGGCTGGCGCGGCGGGTGCGCGGAGTACACGCCGGCGGCGTGCTTGGTCACATACCAGCCCAGCGCGGTGACGAGGCCGAAGGCGTCGGGACTCTCGCGCAGCCGCTCGACCATCGTGGCGATGGCGTGCATGGAGTAGCTGTTGCCAGGTCCGCCCGCGAACGTCAGCCCGCCGGTGACCGTCAGCGGGCGAGCCGCGTCCTCCAGCGCGAGGCCGAGCTCGCGGGCGGCGATCTCGACGGCCGCTGGAAAGCAGGAGTAGAGGTCGATGTGGGCGACCTCGTCGATCGCGATGCCCGCGTGCCGGCAGGCGGCACGGCCGGCGGCGTGGATCGCCGGGGAGGCGCCGAGCCGGCGGCGCTCGCTCACATGCCACTCGTCCTCGGCGTGCGCGCCGGCGTGGACGAACACCCAACGGTCCCTCGGGACCCCCGCCCGGCGCGCCGCGCCGGCGCTCGCGAGGATCACGCCGGCCGCCATGTTCACCTGGATGTTGGCGGTCAGCAGCTTCGTGTACGGCGTGCACACGAGCCGGTTCTCGCTCGTCGGCGTCGCGATCTGCGCAGGCGTGTACGAGCGGGCTATCCACGCATGGGGGTTCTCGGCGGCGACTCGCGAGAAGCGCGACCACAGCTCCGCGATCAGCGCCAGATGGGCCTCCGCGGTTCGGCCGCTCGCCGCCCGCACGGCGCTCTCGATCAGCGCGTACATGAACACCGGCGGCGCCAGCCCGGCCGCCGCCTCCATCTCGTTGACGCCCGCGCGGTCCTCGCCGAGCGTTCTCGTCGGGTGCGAGCCCTCGTCCTGGCGGCTCCACGGCAGCGCGCGACCGGCGCGCTCGGCCGCGCGCACGCTCGCGACCGCCTCGCCACCGCCGAGCAGCGCCACATCCAGCTCACCGGCGGCGATCGCGCGCGCGGTGTCGTTGAGCAGCAGTTGCGGACCCTCGCCGCCGATCGCTGCGCTCTGCACGGTCTCGTGCGGCTGCGCCCGCAGATCCCCGGCGACGAGCGCAGCGGCGTCGCGATAGCGCCAGCCGATCACCGGCGCGCAGCGCACGGAGTCTGCCGCGCGCAGCAGCCGCTCGCCCGTCCCGCTGTCCTCCCCTGCCCGCCGCAGCGCCTCCGCGATCAGCGCGACCGGCTCGGTGGGCTCCTCCCCGGACAGCTCGCGGCGAAGCACCTGGCCGGCGCCGACGATCACAGGCGTGCGAGGATCGAGCACCACGTCGCGGCGAGCGGACGGGCTCACGCCCGGCGCGCGAGACACACGCGCGTGACGTAGCTCATGTGCAGCGCGCCGCCCGCGCGGTCGATCGCCTCCGCACCGCCGGATGGCTCGCGCAGTTGCGCCGCGCGAGCTGCGCCATCGCCGCGCTCGGCTCGAGCGCGATCACCGCGAAGCCGCGCTCGGCGAGCAGCCGCGTGGCCTTGCCGGTGCCCGCGCCCACCTCCAGCACCGTCGCGGGTGGCTCGATGCGCGCGAAGTCCAGCACATCGTCGATCGCCGCCGCCGGGTATGAAGGACGCTCCTCGTCGTACAGCTCCGCCACGCGGCCGAACGCCAGTCGCCGCTGCTCGAGGCTCGCATCGCCCATTCACCGGATTGTGACGCGAGCGCCCGGCCCGGTGCTGAGCTCGGCCTCGTATGTTGCGCTGCGAGCGCGCCTGAGCTTGGCCTGAGCCGCCCGCGCCGCTGCGCGTTGCGCCCGTGCCGCTGCGCGTTGCGCCCGCGCCGCTGCGTTCCGGCGGCGCCAGTGCGCGTTCCGGCGCCGCTAGGAGATCCCCTCGAGCAGGTCGCTCGGGGAGTTCAGTTCGAGGCCGCGCGAGAGGACTACGATCGTCTCCAAACGTGGCGAGCGCTTGCAGCGCTCGAGCAGGCTGATCTCCGTTCGGTGCAGGTCGCACAGGTCGGCGAGAGCCTCCTGAGAGAGCCCGGCGCGGTCGCGATACTGCCGCAGGTTGGCCGCGAATTGCTTACGGACTGTCTCCACAGTTTCAACTCTCGCGCCGCTCAGACGAAAGTTCCACAGACGCTTGTCGTAGGTAGCTAGCTATCTGCGACGGCCCCCGCGAAGATAGAAACATCAATCGAACAAGATGTCAAGCCATGGTCAAGCGATCGCCCGATGCCGCACGCTCGCGACTCCTCGCCGCTAGCGTGTCGTCACGTGCGCATCGAGGTCACCGGCGAGTACGTGGAAGTGAGGCTCGCGTGGTGGCAGAAGGTGCTCGGGCTGATGCGCGACATCCGCGTGCCGCGCGCTCACGTGAGCGACGTTCGCGTCGTGCGCGACCCCGTGCGCGAGGCCATGCACACGGGCGTCAAAGTGGGCCTGCGCCTGCCGTGGCTGTACTACGTCGCGCGCACCATCACGCTCGATCAGGCGTTCGTCGTGCGCCGCGGCGTGCCCGCGCTGTCGTTCGCCGTCGACGGCGAGCGCACGCTGCGCCGCGTGCTCCTCAGCACGCGCGAAGCCGAGCGGCTCGCGCGCATGCTGCAGGGCTGAGCCAGCTCACAGCGCGGCCTCCGTCGCGGCTTGCGGCTGCGGCCGCCGCGCGGGCGAGGGCTCCACGCGCAGCAGGCGCGCCGGGGTGCTCGGCAGCCACCAGTTCCAGCGCCCCAGCAGCGACACCACCGCGGGCACCAGCAGCGCGCGGATCACCGTCGCGTCCAGCAGGATGCCCGCCGCCAGGCCGGTCGCCAGGACTTTCACTTCCGTCTCCGGCCCCGACGCGAGCGACACGAACGCCAGGAACAGGATCAGAGCGGCGCTCGTGACCAGGCGTCCCGTGCGCCCGATCCCGCGCACGACGGCCGTGTTCGTCGAGCCCGTCGCGTCGTACTCCTCGCGCATGCGCGAGAGGATGAACACCTCGTAGTCCATCGACAGCCCGAACAGGAACGCGAACACCATCAGCGGGATCCACGCCGTGATCGAGCCGGTCGCCGCGATCCCCCAGATCAGGCTCGAGCCGTGGCCCGCCTGCCACACGAGCTCCAAAACGCCCCACGCGGAGCCCACGCTGATCACGTTCAAGATCACCGCCTTCAGCGGCAGCAGCAGCGAGCGGAACGCGCGCGCGAGCAGCACGAACGTGATCGCGGCGATCAGCGCGATCATCAGCGGGAAGTTGCCGTACACGGCTTCGGTGAAGTCCTGGTTCTGCGCGCCGATGCCGCCCACGCGCACGCCCGCGCCGGTCGCGCGCGCGGCCGCCCGCACGGCTTTCAGCGTGCTGCGCCCGGCCGCCGTGGAGGCGTCAGGCGTGGGGAACTCGTCCACCAGCGCAACGCCCGCGCGGC
>JASHYF010000054.1 GCA_030043235.1 Solirubrobacteraceae bacterium
CTCCCCGAGGCCATGCTGCAACCCAAGCGATCTACGAAATCGTCCAAGAGGTCGAGGACGAATGGGAGGAACAGCTGGGACCCAGAAAGTTTGGTCAGCTACGCCGACTGCTCGTGCAGCTCTACGCGATCACCGCGCCGACCGACGATCCGCCGTAGAGCGAAAGCGATCTGGTGGGATTGCGCGGGTGCGGGGGCACTGGCAGGATGGTTTTAGTTGTGTCCCCTTAAGTGCGCCCGAGAGACTCGAGCCGTCACGGCCGTCGACGCACAAATCCTCTCCTAACTCCCACGACGCTTGTGCCTTCGCGTGAAAGCGAGCGTATTGATGCCCATAACGCCTCTCGCCTCGGACGAAACCGAGGCGTCTCACCGGACGCTGACCGCGCGCCTGCTTTGGTACGAAAGGAGCAGCTTGGGTGGTGTCGCACATGCTCCTGCGTAGTCGTTTCTTGCCGATATCGCGTGCTGAGTGTCGCGTTCGGCCAGCGGCGGGCGGGTTCCGCAGCGCTGCCTGAGCGCGCGGGTTGCAAGGTATGGTGAGGTGCGTGCGTACCGCGCTGCTTGCGATGCTCAGCTTGCTCCTATTCGCGGCGAGTCCATCGTTCGGAGCGCGTGGCTTCTCGCCGCCGCGTGCACTCTCAGTTGGCGGGTTGGCGGAGCAGCCGCAGGTCGCGGTCTCCGCAAGCGGACGCACGCTCGCCGTCTGGAACCTCCAGGGAGCGCGGTTTGATCTGCTCGAGGGCCGCATCGACGCACGTCTTGGACGCGGGAGCGGCAGTTGGGGATCGGCGCAGACGCTCGGCGGCGGCGCGTACCCGCTCGCGGCTGTCGGCTCCGACGGCGTCGCCGCGGTGGCCTGGGCGGCTGAAGGCTTCCACGGGAGCAGAACTTTGTTTGTCAGCGTCGCCAAGGCGGCCTACGGCTTCGGCCCCAGCATCCGCGTTGTGAGCGGGATCGGGATCAGCGAGCCCGCCGGACTCGAGGTGCAGCCGAGCGGGCGGGTCGTGCTCGTGTGGTCACGCGCTATACCGGTCTCGTCGCATGCGGCGAGCGAGAGCGGGATCGACTTCGCGCTGCTCGCACCGAGCGGCACTCGGCACACGGGTTCGATCGGGATAGCCCACGGCTCGCCCAGCGTGACGGAGACGGCCACCGGGGCGGTGCTCGTGGCCAGCCAGACCGTGCCGCAGCTGCCGGTGGACGGCCAGGCCGCCGTCAGCGCGCAAGCGCAGGTCTCGATGCTCGCGCCGGGCGCGTCTCGCTTCGGGAGCTCAGAGACTATCTTCGCGGTGTCCGGAGATCCCTATGCCGAGGCGGATGGCATAGGTGCGTTCGAGGGCTCCGGCGGAGCTGCGATTGCGTTCAGCGCCGAGGCGACCCAGCCGAACGAGCTCGATCTCGCCCCCCTCGGGCCCGGCGGCGTGTTCGGCTCGCCGCTCGCCGCGACGGCGATCAACGTGTCCAGCGGCACGGTGGGCTACGTGGGACCCGTCGCCGCGTTGCCCGCCGACGGTGCGCAGGTCGTCGCCTGGACACTGCAGCAACTCAACAATCCGACCGACCAAGCTGTCATAGCGGGGCGGGTCATGGCTGCGGTGCGACCGGCGGGCGCCACGTCCTTCGAGGTCCCCACGACGCTCTCAACCGGGAAAACGATCCCGAGCGGGCCGCTCGCGGGGTCCGCTGGCGGCGCGACAGTGGTGCTGTGGACACAGTCGGCTGGCTGCAGGCAGCGCGTCTACTACGCGCTTCGTCCCGCAGGCGGAGCGTTCGCCTCGGCCTCGGCACTCTCACCCACCTTCACCATCCAGAGCGTCCTCTGCGGACACGGCGCCCAAACCCAACTCGCGCTCAGCGGCGCCGGCAACCACCTGATTGCCGGATGGCTCCAGGGCGACACCCTCAACGCCGCAACCCTCTCTCAATAGTCAACCACGCAAGCACCCCGGAACCACCCACGACCATCGACGCGGGCGGGCGTGACCGCCGTATAACATCTCACACCAGCCGACGCCCAAGTGATGTCCGGCTGGACACCGGGATCGTCACGACGCGAGGACTGATATGGTCGCCAAAGGCACCCGAGCCAGCCGCAGCACCAGCCGGCGCGTCGGCTGGCCAGTGCGCGGCCTCCCCGACCGTCGTCGAGGGTAGGTCCATCGCCGACGAACGAGCTCGCGGTGCCAGCGAAGCAGCGTCTGCGGCCTAACAAGGCGTGCCCGTCGGAGCTCGCGCGGCAGGAAGCGCGAGAGCGCCGCAAGTAGCGCCCGATCCGCCGGCCTCAGCACTGGCCGGTCAGATCGCCGCCGCAGAACCTCGAGCTCGTGGCGAAGCACCAACAGCTCGATCTCCGCGGCCCGGCGATGCTGATCAGAGCCGCCGACCAGCAGCCGAAGCATCGACACGAACGCAAGATAGACAAAGGAGAGCAGCATCCGCAGATCCTGCCAGCTGCCCCAACTCCAGCGGAAACCCCCGGTTTTGGCACCCTTCAGGTCCAGGGATGCGGAACGAGGCCCGATAAGGGCTGTGTTCGGGTGAACGCACCGGAAGCGTCCGCTCTGCGAGCTACATTTGCTTGCGAAGACCGACCCGCCCTCTAGAACGGCGGACCACCGGCCTTCCCTTACCGCCGGCCTTTGGGCCGGCGGTTCTATGGGCCGGGAACGATCCCGATGGGTCCGCCCTTGTACAGGGTGCGGACCGGGCGGAAGCGGGCCTCGCCCATCTCGTCCCACATGCCCTCGGGAACGATCTGCACCGGCCTGGTCGGCGGTGCATAGAGCCGTCGAAACGCGGCATAGGCGTTCAGGTCGGCGAGCTGCAGGAAGTAGGACTGCGCGGACGAGCGGGGCACGGGATCATCCAGCAGGCGCTCGAAGGGACGATTGAGCAGCCCAGTCCCAAAGGCGCTGCCG
>JASHYF010000055.1 GCA_030043235.1 Solirubrobacteraceae bacterium
GCCCGCCCGGCGCCCCCGGAGGGCGTGTGCCCTTCAGGGTGCGGGCGGGCGGGCCTCATAGCGGGTGTGCCCGTGAGGGTGCCGCAACGGGGGCGCCCGCGTGATCGCGCTGCTCAGAGGAGAGGTCGCGGTGCGCCGCGCCGACCACGTGATCGTGCTGAGCGGCGGCGTCGGCTACCGCGCGGCCGTGTCCGCGCACACGCTCGCGCACGTGCCCGCGGTGGGCGAGGAGGTGACGCTGCACACGCACCTGATCGCACGTGAGGACGCGCTCGCGCTCTACGCCTTCCACACCGAGCAGGAGCGCGACCTGTTCCTGATGCTGCTCTCCGTGCAGGCCGTCGGCCCCAAGGTCGCGCTCGCCGTGCTCTCCGCCGGCGCGCCGCGGGAGCTGATCGCCGCGCTCGCCGCCGGCGATGCCGCGCGCTTCCAGGTGGTCCCCGGCATCGGCAAGCGCACCGCCGAGCGGATCATCGTCGAGCTGCGCGAGAAGGTCGGCGTGGAGGTCGCCCTGCGCACGCCGATCGTCGCAAGCCGCGGGCACGCGCACGCCCGCAGCGGACGGGCCCCCGAGCCGCGACTGCTCGCGCGCGAGGGACTGCTCGAGCTCGGCTACACGCCGCTCGAGGCAGAGGAGCTGCTTGCCGGGGCTGAGGGCGAGAGCGCCGAGGACCTGATCGCGGCCGCGCTGCGCGCGGCGCGTGCCACCTGACGCATGCGCCGCTGAGTGAGATGGCCAGCGATGAGTGACACCGCCACCCGCATCCAGACGCCCTACCTGCTCGCCGAGGACGAGCTCGACCGCTCGCTTCGCCCGCGCCGCCTCGAGGAGTTCGTCGGCCAGCACAGCCTGCGCGAGCAGCTGGCCGTGGCGATCGAGGCGTGCAGCGCCCGCGGCGAGGCGCTCGACCACCTGCTGCTCGCCGGGCCGCCCGGGCTCGGCAAGACCTCGCTCGCGCAGATCGTCGCCGCCGAGCTGGAGGTCCCGTTCGTGCAGACCGCCGGCCCCGCGCTCGAGCGTAAGGGAGACATCGCCGCGTTTCTCACCGCCCTGGAGCCGCGCAGCGTGTTCTTCGTCGATGAGATCCACCGCCTCCCGCGCACCCTCGAGGAGACCTTCTACCCGGCGATGGAGGACCGCCGCCTGCCGATCACCGTGGGACAGGGCGCGGGCGCGCGCGTGGTCACGCTCGAGCTGCCCGCCTTCACGCTCGTCGGCGCGACCACCCGCACGGGTCTGCTCACCACGCCGCTGCGCGATCGCTTCGGCATCCAGGCGCGCCTCGAGCCGTATGCGGTGGAGGAGCTAGCGACGATCGTGCGCCGCTCGGCGGCGATCCTCGAGGTCGAGCTGGAGGACGGCGGCGCGCTGACGATCGCCGCGCGCAGCCGCGGCACGCCGCGCGTGGCCAACCGCCTGCTCAAGCGCGTGCGCGACTTCGCGCAGGTGCGCATGGCCGGCGTCGTCAGCGCGCAGGCCGCGCGCGCCGCGCTGGAGATGCTCGAGGTCGACGAGCGCGGGCTCGACCGGCTGGACCGCACGATCCTGAGCGCGATCTGCGCCAAGTTCGCCGGCGGCCCCGTCGGCCTGTCCACGCTCGCGGTGGCCGTGGGCGAGGAGCAGGATACGATCGAGGACGTCTATGAGCCCTACCTGCTGCAGGAGGGGCTGATCAAGCGCACGCCGCGCGGGCGCGCGGCCACGCCCGCCGCCTTCGAGCACCTCGGCCTCGCGCCGCCGGCGGGCGTCGGGGCCGCACTGTTCTGAGCACGCTCGCACGGCCCGCGCCGACGGCGGACGCGCACCGGGCGCCTTCGCCGCTCGCCTTGCGTACTCTGTGGGAGACGCCATGACCCACCCGTTCATATGTCCCAACTGCGGTCACCGCACGAGCGAGCTCGACCGCAACCTCGGCTTCACGCGCCAGCGCAAGGGCTGCGAGAAGTGCGGCTTCGCGTTCCTGTTCGAACTGCTCGACGACTACTTCCCGGCGCCCGACGCGGCTTTCTTCGTGTGCGACCGCGAGGGCCGTGTGATCGGCTGCGGCAAGAACTCGTTCGCGTTCACCGGCCTCGAGGAGGAAGAGGTGATCGGCCAGCGCGTCGAGCAGGTGCTCGGTCTGAGCTTCGCCAACGGCGACGATCCGGTGGCGACCGTGCTCGAGTGGGGCGTGCGGAAACTCGAGGTGCCGGTGCAGGTCAGCGGCGAACGCGACGTGGCGGCAAGCGCCAAAGCGGACATGTTCCCCGCCTACGACGAAGAGGGCGGGCTGCTGCTCGTATTGACTCCCGACAAGTAGCGCGCGCAGGAGAACTCCTCCGGCGGCTCACGCCCGGCCTGAAGGGCCATCTACATTAAGACGCGGAGTGGAGGCTCCGCGGAGGTATTCTCAGGGGACCAATGACCGACCGTCGTCGCAACGCTTTCATCCTGTTGGTGGTCGCGGGGCTGATCGCCCTCTCGGCGGTGCTGATCGCCACCAAAAAGACGCGTCTCGGGCTGGAACTGAAGGGCGGCGTGCAGCTCACCTATCAGGCCAAACCGACCGCCCAGGCGAAAGTCGACAACGAATCGATCGAACGCGCGATCAACATCATGCGCAAGCGCGTCGACCAGCTGGGCGTCGCCCAACCGGAAATCCAGAGCTCCGGGCACGACGAAATCGACGTGGCGCTGCCGGACGTCACGAACTACACGCGCGCGCAGGAAGAGGTCGGCAAGACCGCGCAGCTGTACTTCTACGACTGGGAGACCAACGTGATCGGGCCGAACGGCGAACCGGACCCGAAAGAAGGCACGGTCACCGGCGACACGACCAGTGCGGGGCCCGGCGGGGTCACATCGGGGCTGCTCGAGTACCAGGCGGTGCTGCGCGCAGCCAAACGCAAGCCCATCCTGCCGCCGAGCGACAGCGACCTGGCCTCCTATTCGCCAGGCTGCACGCCCGCACAGAAGGGCGCCTGCATCTATGGCAGCTGGTACCTGATCGAACCGGCGCACGAAAAGGTCTGGCGCGGCCCGGAAGAAACCGAGCACAACCTCTACAGCGACCTACGCGGCGTACCCACGGGCGCGAAGCTCGAGGCGGTTCACGTCAATCCGGGGACGGTGATCGTGGAGGCGCAGGCGATCGAAAGCGCCTCCCACAAGGTCGCCAACCCCTCGCCCAACAGCTGGTACGTGCTCAACGACAACCCCGTGCTCGAAGGCAAGGACATCACCAACCCGACCCAGAGCGACGACGAAACCACCGGCCAGCCCGACGTGACCTTCGGCTTCACCTCGTACGGCAAGGGGGTCTTCGAAAAGGTCACCAAGGAAATCGCCCACCGCGGCCAGGAAGCGGCGCTTCCCGGGGTGTCCCACAACGAAGCGCTGCAGCACTTCGCGGTGGTGCTCGACGACCAGCTGATCACGGTGCCCTCGATCGACTTCTCGCAGTACCCCGAAGGCATCGACGCGAGCACCGGCTCTGAGATCTCCGGGGACTTCACGATCACCTCCGCGCAGAACCTCGCCAACGAGCTCCAGTCCGGCGCGCTGCCCGTCAAACTGCTGCTCATCTCCAAATCCCAGGTGTCCGCCACGCTCGGCAAACAGGCGCTCAAGCAGAGCATCGAAGCGGGCCTCGTCGGTCTCCTGGTCGTGTGCGCGTTCCTGCTGCTCTTCTACCGCCTGCTCGGCCTGATCGCGATCGGCGGGCTCGCGATCTACGGGGCGTACTTCTACGGGCTGGTGAACCTGATCCCCGTGACCCTCACGCTGCCGGGGATCGCCGGGCTGATCCTCACGATCGGCGTGTGCGCGGACGCCAACATCGTGATCTTCGAGCGCGTCAAGGAGGAGATACGCGGCGGCAGATCGGTCATCTCCGGGATCGCCACGGGCTACAAGCACGGCTTCGCCGCGATCGTCGACGCCAACGTCGTTACGTTCATGACCGCCTTCATCCTGTTCGCGCTGGCCACCGCCGAAGTCAAGGGCTTCGCCTTCACGCTCGGCATCGGCACGCTCGTGTCGTTGTTCACCGCCGTGCTCGCCACGCAGGCGGCGCTCGGCACGATGAGCCAGACGCGCCTCGTCTCCCACCCGGCGGCGCTGCGCACCCGCCGGCTCGGGAAGGGCTGGCGCTTCGACTTCATGGGCGCCTCCCGCTGGTTCTTCTCGATGTCGGGCACGATCCTCCTGATCGGGGCGCTCGCAATCGGCGCCAGGGGCCTGAACTTCGGCATCGACTTCACGTCCGGCACGCGCATCCAGACCGCGATCACCAAGCCCGGCGTGTCCGAGGCGCAGGTGGCGAAGGTGATCGCCGAAGCTAAATACCCGAACGCGCAGGTGCAGAAATTCAAGAACGAAAGCGTCGGCGGCAGCGGCTATCAGATCTCCACCAAGACGCTCAGCCCCGAAAAGGTCAAGGACGTCGAAGAAGCGCTCAGCAAGAAGTTCTCCTATGACGGCAAACCCGGCATCAAGGACTTCTCCGCGACCTCCATCGGGCCCACGTTCGGGAAAGCCGTGGCCAACTCCGCGGTGATCGCGATCATCGCCTCGCTGCTCGTGATCTCCGCGTACATCGCCCTGCGCTTCGAGTGGAAGTACGCGGTGCCCGTGCTGATCGCGCTGATGCACGACCTGCTGATCACATCCGGCGTCTATGCGCTCACGGGGAGGGAAGTCACGACGGCCACCGTCGCCGCTCTGCTGACGATCCTCGGCTACTCGCTGTACGACACCATCATCGTGTTCGACCGCGTGCGCGAGAACGTGCCGCGCATGCCGCGCGCCGCCTTCTCGCAGATCCTCAACCGCTCCATGTCCGAGGTGCTCACGCGCTCGCTGGCGACGAGCTTCTGCACGCTCTTGCCGGTCGCCTCGCTGCTGCTGTTCGGAGGGGAAACGCTGAAGAACTTCGCGTTCGCGCTGTTGGTGGGCATCGCCTCCGGCGCTTACTCGTCGATCTTCATCGCCTCGCCCGTGCTGATGCACTGGAAGGAACGCGAGCCCGGCTACCGCGCGCGCCGGGCCCGCATCCTGCGCGAAACCGGGGGGCTCGTGCCGGCCTTCGCGACGACTGCCGCCGGCGCGCTCGAGGACGTGGAGCCCGAGCGCAAGCGCAGGCGCACGCGCCGCGGCAGCCTGATCGCGCCGGAGCAGCCCGGTCAGCAGCTCTCGCGCGACGAGTTCCAGGAGCTGGTCGCCGACCTCGACGTGGACGCCCCCACAAATGGAGAGCCCACCAGCCCGCCGACCAGCCCACCTGCGCCAGTGCGGCCGCGACGCGCGCGCGCCGATCGCGGCGGCGCCACCGCGGC
>JASHYF010000056.1 GCA_030043235.1 Solirubrobacteraceae bacterium
GGAGCACCGGCACGCGCAGCTCCTCGCCGATGCGATCGGCGAGGACGAGCGCCTCCGCGCACGCCGCGCCCCTGTCCCCGCTCTCCAAGTAGACGATCGGCGCGACGTCCACCGCGCCCACGTACGGGTGCTGGCCGATCTCCTCCGGGGGGCCTTCAGCGCGGCTCATCACGTCGATCCGCTCGATCGCCACGCGCGTGCCGCGCAGGAGCGCGTCGGCAAGCTCGCCGGGTGCTCCGGCGAGCGTGAACACCGTGCGATGGTGGTCGCCGTCGGTGTGCACGTCCAGCAGGCGCACGCCGGCGCGAGCCGGCGGCGACGGTGGCGTGCGGCTACCGGCGCACGCGCTCGCCGCGAGCGCGCCGGCGATCCCATCCGTGTCAGCAGTTCCCGCGAAGGCGGCTGCGATCGCTCCGATCGCAGCCTCGTCGCGTCCCTCTGAGACGTTGGGAACGGCGAGCAGGACCGGTGGCGCCATCGCGCCACGAGGCTACCCGCGGTGGCGGGCAGGCGCCAGCCTGGCCAGAGGCCAGGCGAACGCGCGGGAGCGGGCCGACAAGCGAACGCGCGCCCGCGGGCCGCTGAGCGAGCACGTGGCGGAAGGCCCGGCCGCGCGCGCTGTCGCGATCAGTGCCCGGCGTCAATGTGGAACGGGGGCGCCTAGAAGCGAGGCGAGCAAGCCGACAGTGCCCGCGCCGAGCAGTGTTTGCACTACGCCGCGCCGCAGAAGCAGCAGTGCCGCTAGCGCGGCGACCAGCACGGCGTATTGCCATCCCTCTTGTAGCGCGCTCGTCAACGGGATCACGGCACCGAGGATCGCGCCTATCGCGGCCGGCCCGGCGCCGTCGAGGAACGCTCGCGCGGGGGCGTTCTGGCGTAGGCGCTCGAAGCGCCGGCCACCGAGCAGGATAAACGAGAACGATGGGATGAACGCGACGACCGCGGCGAGAGCCCCGCCCGCGATGCCGTGCGCGGCGTAGCCGACGGCGGCGACGGTAGCGAGGACGGGGCCGGGAGTGACCTGCCCGAGTGCGACGGCGTTTAGGAACTGGCCGCCCGTCATCCAGTGGTAGGTGTGCACGGCGCCGGTCTGCATCAGCGGGACGATGACGAAGCCGCCGCCGTAGGAGAGCGCACCCACCTTGAACGCGGTCCACACGAGCGCGCCACCCCCGCCGACCCCTGCGACCGAGGCGAGCAACACGGGGTTGAGCGAGACCGCACCGGCGGTGCGGCGCTGCCAAGCAAGCTCGAACGCCCCACACGCCAACAAGACAAGGACGAGATAGCCGCCGATCGTTGCCGCCGCCACCGCGGACGCGCACAGGTACACCAGCCAGCGCAGCATTCGCCAGCGGGCAGCCCGTACTCGCTCAAAGCTCGGGGCGAGCAGGCGCACCGCGGCGTGGACGGCCACGGGCGCGACCGCGGCACCGGCCCCCGCGCCGACGCCGGTTACCCACTTCGGCGGCGCGCTGGCAAGGAACAGCACGGACAGCGCCAGCACCATCGCGACGGCGGGCACCACGAAGCCGAGCCCGCCGGCGATCGCCCCCAACGGCCCGGCGACGCGGTAGGCGCAGAAGATCGCGAGCTGCGTGGAGGCGGGGCCGGGCAGCAAGCCACACGCGGCGTTGGCGTCCTCGAACTCGCGCGCATCCATCCATCCGTAACGGTCCACCACCAGCCGACGCAGCATCGCGATGTGCGCGGGCGGCCCGCCGAACCCCGTCATGCCGATGCGCGTCCACTCCCGTGTGACCGTGGAGAGCGAGACGGCGAGCCGGGCGCGCTCCGGCTCGCTGGCAACGGTGCTCACCCCCAGTCCGTCGCTCACACGATGGGAGGCTAGTCCTTCGCTTGCGATGCTGAGCGCTTGCGATGCTGAGCGCTTGCGAGCGCGGACGATCGCCGCCGCCGCGTGCTCGTGAACGCGATGCGTCTCACCTATTTCGATGTCGAGCAAGCCGGCGGCGCTGAGCGCTCGGTGAAACTCGCGGCGAGTGAGCGCGGCGGCGATGCAGCCGGTCCACTTCTGCATGTCGGCGCGGGTCGCCTCGTCCATGTCCTCGCCGGCGATCACGTCGGAGATCGCCAGGCGTCCATCGGGCCGCAGCACGCGGGCGGCCCCGCGTAGCACTTGGGGCTTGTCGCCTGAGAGGTTTAGGACGCAGTTTGAGATCACGACATCCACGCTCGCGTCGGCGAGCGGGATAGCAGGGGCGGGGGTGGCCCGTTACGGGGCCGGCGCTATCGTCTTGCCATGCGGACCGCCGGGAGTGGCGCTGTGCCTGTGGGCTCGTTGAGTAGGGAAAGCGGGGGTCGAACCGGGGCGGGATCGGCCGCAGTAGACCGTCTCGCTCGAGCGCGTGTGCTCGTGATCGAGGACGAGCCGGGGATCGTGGACTTTGTGTGTCGCGGGTTGGAGGGCGCGGGCTTCGGCGTGGCGAGCGCCACCGATGGGATCGAGGGAGAGCGCCTGGCGCTGAGCGAGAGCTTCGACGTGATCGTGCTCGACCTGATGCTTCCGGGCCGCAGCGGCATGGAGATCCTTGCCGCGTTGCGGCGCGCGAAGCCGCATCTGCCGGTGATCGTGCTGACGGCGCGGGGCGAGGTCGAGGATCGCGTCACGGGGCTTGACGCCGGCGCGGGTGACTATCTGGTCAAGCCGTTCTCGATGGCCGAGCTCGCGGCTCGCGTGCGTGCCCAGCTGCGGGCGGGCACAAGCACCACAACGAGGCTCACCGGCGAAGGCATCGAGGTTGATTTCTTGACCCGCAAGGTGCAAAGAGACGGCAGGCCGGTGGCGTTGTCCAGCACGGAGTTCGACCTGCTGGTGTTGCTGCTGCGTCATCGGGGCCGAGTGCTCTCGCGCGAGCACATCCTGGGCACGGTATGGGGCTACAAGCACGATCCGGGGACAAACGTCGTCGATGTGTACATCGGCTATCTGCGACGCAAGCTCGCACGTCCCGAGCACCCCGCGCCGATCTTCACTGTGCGCAGGGTCGGCTATCGCCTGGGCAGCGCGAGCTAGACGAACATGCGCTCGCTGCTCGGCCGCTTCAGCCACCTGGGGCTGCGCTGGCGCCTGGTTGGCTGGGTGGCCGCACTGAGCCTGCTCTGTCTCGCCATCGCCTTCGTCGCTGTCTATCGCGGCACCGGCACGCAGGTACGCCACGAGATCGACGGGGAGATCGCCGGGGACGCGAGCGAGTTCACGCACAGCCTCATACAGTCGGACCCGCGCTCGAGCGCGCAGGCGGCGACGGACGCCGCCCGATATGTGCGCGGGCAGCCGTTCAGCGGTAGCTCCACGCTTTTGTTCGCGGTCATTCCCGGCGCTGGGACGAGCACGAATGTGCCTGAGCTGTTCGGCGATCAGCCTCCCGATGACGGGGAGACGGTCGCAGAACAGCGACAGGAGAACCGGCAGGCGGCGCGGCTGCTGAGGATCGGCGAGGGCTACTCGACGCTTGCGCTCCCCGATGTTGGCGATCTGCGTCTGTTCAAGCGCACGGTTCGGCTCGCGGGGCTCGGCAAGCACAGCGGCGTCGTTGTTGGCGTCGGTGAGCCGCTGGTCGCCGTCGTTCGTGCGCAGCGTGGCGTCGCCCGCGCGTTCATCCTCGCGGGAGCGCTCGCGCTGCTCGGCGCGTTGCTCGGGGCATGGCTGATTGGGACGCGCATGTCTCGTCCGCTGCGCCGCATGGCGGCAGTGGCGGCGCGCGTTGACGCCGGGGACCTCGCCCCGCGCATCCACGACGAGGGTCGGGCAGGCGAGACGCGCGTGCTGGCTGACGCCTTCAACCACATGCTCGACCGTCTGACCGAGGCGTTCGCCGCGCAGCGCGCGTTCGCGGCTGACGCCTCCCACGAGCTGCGCACGCCGTTGACCGTCATCCGTGGGCAGATCGAAGTGCTCGCCACGCAACGACACCCGCCGGAGGAGGAGGTCCGCCGTGTCGAGTCGCTGGTTCAGGCTGAGATCGCGCGGATCAGCCGCCTGGTGGACGACCTGCTGCTACTCGCCAAGGCCGAGCAGCCCCAATTCCTGCGAACCGAGGCGATCGAGGTGCCCACGTTCGTGCGGGAGCTCTGGCGCACGACGACGATGCTCGCCGACCGTCGCTTCGAGCTGCAAGGCGTTGCCGAGGGCACGCTCACGGCCGACCCCGACCGGCTAGCTCAGGCGCTGCGCAACCTGCTCGCCAACGCGATCCAGCACACCGCCGAGGACACGGGGCTCGTGCTCTTGCGTGTACGGCCGGCACCTGTCGGGCGCATCCGCTTCGTCGTCGCCGACGACGGCCCCGGCATCCCGCCCGATCAGCGGCGGCGGGTGTTCGATCGCTTTCATCGCACCGACTCCGCACGCGACCGCGCATCAGGCGGAACAGGATTGGGGCTGGCGATCGTGGACGCCATCGCCATAGCCCACGGCGGACGGGTGAGCGTGAGCGAGTCTCCGTTCGGCGGAGCGCAAGTCGAACTCGAACTCCCGCATTTCAGCGCAGGAGGCCAGACGCACAGGACACCCGCGTCGGTGTCCTCGGCCGCTGACTTGTAGGCGCCGCGGCAGGCAAACGTCGCGGGCGCGGCACCTTTCTCCTGCCCGTGGTTTCCATGAGCTTTCTCATCAGGCAAACGTCGCGGGCGCGGGACCTTTCTCGTGCCCGTGGTTTCCATGAGCTTTCTCATCAGCGCGTTAGCGTCCTCTTACGCCCTGCTCGCACACTCACGGGGCAGTGGAGCCTACGCAACCACGGACGCCCGCTCCGCCGCTCGCCGCCTGGAGTCTCAGGCGGCTTCTCGCGGGCGGCACCGCTGGCAACGAACTGCTGACGATCGTCACCGGCGCGGCGCTGATTGCGCTGCTGGCGGCCATCGGCGTCACGATCCTCCGCATCGGGCAACTGCTGTCCGTTCACCTGTTCGTCGGGCTCGTGCTGGTCGGGCCGCTCGTGTTGAAGATGGCGAGCACCGGCTATCGCTTCGTGCGCTACTACACCGGCACCGAACGCTATGCCGAGGAGGGGCCGCCACCGACGCCGCTGCGGCTGATCGCGCCGATCGTGGTGATCTCCACTGTGGTCGTCATGGTAAGCGGGGTCGCGCTGCTGATCGCTGGCCCGTCCTCGCGTAGCACGTTCTTTCCCATCCACAAGCTGAGCTTCTTCGTGTGGGTCGCGTTCACCGGCGTGCACGTTGTCGGCCATCTACCTGACCTCTGGCGCGGGCTGCAAGAGGACTACGGGATGGAGGCCCGGTGGGGCGAAGGCACCCCCGGGCGCAGCGGGCGAGTGATGGCGCTGGCCAGCGCCATCACGCTCGGCGTCGTGCTCGCTGTCCTCCTGATCCCTGAGTTTGGGCCGTGGCTGCACGCTCACTTCCATCACGGCCACCTCGTGCGCGTCCCCTGACATGCGTATCCGCCTACACCACACCACTCACACGCGCGACGCGGCGCTAAGCAAGCTCACACGGATCAACCGCCTGATCGCCGCTGGCAGCGTCGCGCTCACAGGAGTGCTCGCCGACGTAGCCGCCCATGCCTTTCCAGGGAGAACCCTCCACACGCCCGCGACGTCCACCACGAGCCTCGGCGATCGGCACGGTCACAGCACGCAGGCACATGACCCAAGCAGCTCGTCCGGCTCGCTGCACCCGCCGGCCGAGGCGCCGCAGCCGGCCGGGCAAGCCACGAGCGAATCGTCGCCCGCCGAACGACCAGCTCCGGGGACCGAATCACGGCCCTCGACCGAAGCGACGCAGCAGGAACCATCGGGCTCCGAATCAAGCCCTGCGCCGGAATCCCCGCCGGCGCATGAATCGACACCGCAAGCCACACGCGAATCAGCACCAGCGCCGGCCCGAGAACAACCACCGCCGGTCGTCTCCGGTGGTTCGTGATGCTCATGTGCCCCTGCACCGCTCCGCGCACATCTGGCCCGCGAGCCGTGGCTAGGAGCGGGGACGCGACGGCGGCAAGCTGGGAAGCATGGAGCACGCGCGTCGTGCTGCGGGTGAGTGACCCGGCCGCGCTGGCTGCCGCGCGCACGCACGTCGAGCGGGAGCTTGACGCGATCGACCTCGCGTGCAGCCGCTTTCGCGATGACTCCGAGCTCACGCGCGTGAACCGCAGCGACGGTCGCCCCGTCGTCGTGAGCGAGCTGTTGATCGGCGCGCTCGAGCTTGCGTTGGAGGGGGCGCGGCTGACCGGCGGTGCGGTGGACCCGACTATCGGCCGCGTCTTGGAGCTGGCGGGGTATGACCGCGACCGGCGGCTGCTCGCCGAGCGCATAGGCTCGGCATCCGAAGGGCTGGGTGGCGCGACGCCTGCGGGGGCGGGGCCTGACTGTGGCGCGATCACTGTGCGCCGGCAGGCAGGTTGGCAGGCCGTGGTGGTCGATCGTGCGCGCTCGCGCGTGCGTGTGCCGCGTGGTGTGCATCTTGACCTGGGCGCCACCGCGAAGGGCTGGGCGGCCGACCGTGCGGCGCTCCTAGCCGCTTGGGCCGGCGACTGCGGGGCGCTGGTCGGTATCGGCGGTGACATCGCAACGGCAGGGACGCCTCCGTTCGGCGGCTGGCGTGTGCATGTCACCGACGATCACCGCAGCCCGCCGACCGCGCCAGGGCAGACGGTCGCAATCCGCTCGGGTGGCCTGGCCACGTCGAGCGTCGCCGTCAGACAGTGGCGCCGCGGCGGCCGGCTGATGCACCACATCATCGACCCGCGCACGGGCGAGCCGGCGGACACTCCTTGGCGGACGGTGAGCGTCGCGGCGGCGAGCTGCGCGGAGGCGAACATCGCGGCCACCGCCGCGCTCGTGAAGGGCAGCGACGCCCCCGGCTGGCTCGAGCGACACGCGCTGCCGGCGAGACTCGTCGGCCGCGACGGGCAGGTGCGCCACCTCGGCCAGTGGCCCTCACAGGGAGACACATGATGAGCGTGATCGCGACGAATGCCGGCCCGAGCGTGTATTGGTATCTGACGCGCTCGACTGGGGCGGTCGCGCTCGTGCTGCTCACCGCCGCGGTCGCGCTCGGCGTGATCGACGTGCGCCGCTTCAACGCTCCCGGCTGGCCGCGGTTCGTGATCGACGCGCTGCACCGCAACGTGGCGCTGCTGGCGATGGTGTTCCTCACCCTGCACATCCTCACCTCGGTGCTCGACAGCTTCGCGTCGATCTCGCCGATTGATGCTGTCGTCCCGTTCGTGGGCTCCTACCGGCCGTTCTGGCTCGGGTTGGGAGCAGTCGCGTTCGACCTGCTGCTCGCGGTCACTGCAACCAGCCTGCTGCGTGGGCGGATCGGCCTGGGCGCCTGGCGCGCGGTGCACTGGCTGACCTACGCGAGCTGGCCGGTCGCGCTGCTGCACGGCCTGGGCACCGGCAGCGATGTCAGAAGCGCGTGGATGCTGCTGCTCACGCTCGGCTGTCTGGCGGTCGTGCTCGTGGCGGTGGTCCTGCGCGCGCTCGCGGTCCGGCAGGGCTACCCGGAGCGTGCCCGTGCGGCCCTTGGCGGCACGGGGGTGTTCACGTTGTTCCTGGCGCTGTGGCTCCCAAGCGGTCCACTCGGCACGGAATGGGCGCGACGCTCCGGGACGCCGGCAGCGCTACTGGGCCCGTCTCACCGCCAGCCCACCGCCAAGGACAGGCGACGATGAGCACATCGCTTCCGGCGATGGCCGCGGACCGATCGACCGGGCACGCTGACGCTGGCGTTCCGGTGGGATTGCCGCGGCTTTTGCGACGCATACCACCCCACGGAGCGATGAGCCTAAGCGAGCACCTGGCGGTTCACGGGCCGATGCCTGCCTGGCGCAAGCGCTCGCGCGGCAGCGAGCACCCGCTGATCGGACGGGTCGAGCACGCCGGGCTCCGGGGACGCGGCGGCGCGGGTTTTCCCACCGCGGTCAAGCTGCGCGCGGTCGCCGCCGCCCGGCGCCGCGCGATCGTCGTGGTCAACGCCGCCGAGGGCGAGCCCGCAAGCCACAAGGACCGCGCCCTCGCGGCCTCGCTGCCGCACCTGGTACTCGATGGCGCGACGCTCGCCGCCCAGGCACTCGGGACGGCAGATGTGATCGTCGGCGTCTGCGAGTCCGCGCGAGCGAGCGTGGAGAGCCTCGCGCTGGCGGTCGCCGAACGCGGATCGACACGACGCAACCCGGCGCGCGTGCAGCTGCGCACCGTCCCCGTCGGCTATGTCGCGGGGCAGGAGTCCGCGCTCGTCAACCATCTCAACGGCGCTCGTGCGATCCCGGCGTTCACCCCTCCGCTGCCATCCCGGCAAGGGGTCGCCGGGCGCCCGACGCTCGTCAGCAACGCCGAGACGTTCGCGCACATGGCGCTCATCGCCCGCCACGGCCCCGACTGGTTTCGTGAGCTCGGCACTCCCTCTCAACCCGGCTCGACGCTGGTCACGCTGTCCGGGCCGGTGGCGAGACCGGGCGTGTACGAGATCGAGCACGGCGCCTCACTGGCATCGCTCGTGAACGCCGCCGGCGGCGCCACCGCCCGCCTGCGCGCGGCGCTCATCGGCGGCTACGGCGGAACGTGGATCGCCGCCGAGCACCTGTCCGGGCTGGCGCTCGCAGACGAGTACCCGGACGGGTACGGGGCGCCGCTCGGCGCCGGCGTGGTGGCGCTGCTCTCTGAGCACGCCTGCCCGGTCGCGGAGACCGCCCGTGTGCTTCGCTGGCTCGCCCGGCAGAGCGCCGGCCAGTGCGGCCCGTGCGTTCATGGCCTGGACGCGCTCGCACGCGCTTTCGAGGAGATCGCCGGCGGGGCCGCGCGCGCCGCCGGCGAGCGCAGGATCACACGGCTGGCGGCGCTCGTCCAGGGTCGCGGCGCGTGCGGGCACCCCGACGGCGCCGCG
>JASHYF010000057.1 GCA_030043235.1 Solirubrobacteraceae bacterium
CCGAGCATGATCAGCCCGGCGACCGGCAGGAGCCAGAAGGAGAGCGCGTTCAGGCGCGGGAAGGCCATGTCCGGGGCGCCGATCATGATCGGGATCACGAAGTTCCCGAGGCCGGCGAACACCGGGATCACGAACAGGAAGATCAGCAGCGTCGCGTGCACCGAGAACAGCCCGTTGTAGGTGTTCGCGCTCACGAAATGCGACCCAGGCTGCGCGAGCTGCGCGCGCATCAGCATCGCCAGCAGCCCCCCGATCAGCAGGAAGACGAACGAGTTGACCGTGTACTGGATGCCGATCACCTTGTGATCGGTGTTGACGCGGAAGTAGTCCCTCCACGAGTACGCGCCGTGGCCCGAGTGGTCCTCCGGGCGCGTCGGGCGGCCCGACGCCCAGTAGAACCAGTAGTCCAGGCCCCCGATTCCCACGAAGAACGCCAGCGGCGCAGCGATCAGCGAGACCGTCAGGATCGCGTCGGGCGAGATGTAGTGCGTGTACGTGCTGTGCCCGGTGCTCATGCGCACCAGCCACGTCAACAGCGCCGAGAAGCCGACCGCCAGGACGATCATCCAGGCGGCGCGGTAGAAGCCCGGGGCGCGGAGCCTCGCCGCCATCAGCGGGCCGCCCGCGATCGCATCCGTGGTGTCTCCCCGGCACCAGCCATCCTTGGCTCGAACATTACCCGCTCGCCCCGCCGGTTGTTGTGCTTGCGGTGGACGCGCTCAGCTGGCTCTTGATCCACGCGTGGAACGCCGCCGGCGTGACCACGTGCACGGTCGTGCGCATCAACGAGTGCCCCACGCCGCACAGCAGGTTGCAAACCGCCGGATACTCGCCGATCCGGTCGGGGGTCGCGCGGTAGTGCGTCGTGATGCCCGGCACCAGGTCCTCCTGCAGGCGGAACGCGGGGATCCAGAAGGCGTGGATCACGTCCTTGGATCTCATGTTGAAGTGGACCGTTTCGTTCACCGGCAGGTACAGCTCGTAGCTGTTGAGCTCCGCCCCGCCGGTCACCGACGGCGGGTACTGAAAGGACCAGAAGAACTGCTGGCCGGTCACGCCGATCTGGATTTCGTGCGCCGGTTTCTTTTCGTTCTCGGCGAGCACCACGAACGAGTAGCCCACCATGCTCAGCAGCAGCACCGTCGGCAGCGCCGTCCAGAAGACCTCGAGGCGCGTGTTTCCGTGTATCGGCGGACCGTCCTTCAGCTCCTCCCCCGGCTTCATCCGGAACTGCCACACGCAGTACAGGATCACGCTCACCACCAGCACGAAGATCGGGATCGTGGCGATCACCAGCACGTGGTAGAGGTGATCGGTGCGCTTCGCCTGCGTCGAAGCCTGGACGGGGAACCAGTGGATCTGGTAGCTCAGCCAGATGCCCACGGCGATGGCGATCAGGGCGGTGATCACCGCCACCGCCACCGAGCGCCGCCTAGACACGGACGCTGGCCTGCCCTGGTGCGTGCACGCTGTGTGCGCCGATCGACTCCATCCCGCGCGTGATCCTAATACCTACGCCCGCGGATCGCCATCACTTCGCGCACGCAGCGTCATTTGCTCGCCCGGCGGGCGTTTGGACCTTGACTAAGGGGGTATCAGCAGCTAGATTGAGACAATCGTTGCAAGTGATCTGGAGGTGAGGGCATGCAGGTGCGCGACGGGATGACGCAGATGGTCCTCACGGTGGGGCCGAGCCACACGCTGCGTGGGGTCGCCCGGCTGATGTCGCAGCGGCGCGTGGGCGCCGCCGTCGTCATGGACCCCGACGGCCACGGCCCCGGCATCATCACCGAGCGCGACGTCCTCCTGTCGGTGGGCGCGGGGCAGGACCCCGATCGCGAGGCGGTCGCCGACCACCTCACGCGAGACGTCGTGTTCGCCGCGCCCGAGTGGTCGCTCGAGGAGGCCGCCGCGACGATGGTGCGCGGCGGGTTTCGTCATCTGATCGTGTGCGAGCAGGGGGAGACAGTCGGCATCCTGTCGCTGCGCGACGTCGTGCGCTGTTGGACGGACGACGGCGCGATCTGCCAGGTGCCGGCCGGGGTGGCCGTGGGATAACGGGGAGGTGGCACGCCTGCCGGGGAGCAGGCTGCCACCACCACGGCTGGAGGCTCACGGGCGCCGCGGTGCGGCCACGGCGCGGCGCTCGCAAGCGGTCCGTGCGCCCGGATGCGAGCTCAGTGCTCGTCGAGCGGGAGCTCGTCGACTTCGCGGCGCGTGTCTTTGACCCAGCGCACGACGCACACGACCGTCAGGATCACGCCCACGACCGTGAACTCGATGAACGTCGTGATGCCGATCAGGGCGAGCGTGATCCCAACCGCGGTCAGTATCGGCAGGATGCTCGGCCCCGGCAGGTGGATCTCCTCGCCGGCCGGCGGGACCTCTGGGTCGAGCGAGCTCACGACACGTATGCGGCGGCCACCACGAACGTGATGCCGAACATGAACAGGCAGATCGCGCACACGAGCAGGCCGGTGCGGATGTTCTTGCGTGCGAGACGACGGGTCATCGGCGGAAGGTTACCGATCCTACAGGTGCTTGTCGGCGACCATCGCGCTGAACAGCAGCGCGAGGTAGGCGAGCGAGTACAGGTGCACGCGCAGCGCCGAGCGGCGACCGATCGTGCGGGACCGGCCAGCGCAGCGGTACAGGTGCGCGGCGGTGGCGAGGAAGGCGAGCCCGAGCGCCATCGAGGCCACCAGGTAGATCACGCCGAAGCCGCCCGCGCAGAACGGCAGCTGCGTGACCGCGTACAGCAGCGCCGCGTACAGGAGGATCTGCTTGCGCGTCTCCGCCTCGCCGCGCACGACCGGCAGCATCGGCACGCCGGCCTTGCCGTACTCGTCCTTCATCAGCAGCGACAGCGCCCAGAAGTGCGGGGGAGTCCAGAAGAACACGATGAAGAACAGCATCACCGCGATGCCGCTCACCGAGCCATGGACGGCGGCCCACCCGACCAGCGGCGGCACCGCGCCGGCGGCGCCGCCGATCACGATGTTCTGCGGCGTGCGCCGCTTCAGCCACACCGTGTACACGAACACGTAGCCGAAGAAGCCCGCGAACGACAGCGCCGCGGCGAGCGGGTTGACCGTCAGCGAGAGCTCCAGCACGGACAGGCACGCGAGCATGACGCCGAACGTGAGCGCCGCGGTCGGGGAGATCCGCCCGGAAGGGATCGGCCGCGTGGCCGTGCGCTTCATGCGCGCGTCGATGTCGCGGTCGAACCAGTGGTTGACGGCGCCGGCGCCGCCCGCCGACAGGTAGCCGCCCAGGCACGTGAGGGCGACGAGCACAGGCGAGGGATCGCCGGCCACGTACATGGTGGCGATCGTGGTCAGAAGCAGCAGCGACTGGACCTTCGGCTTGGTCAGCTCGAGGTAGTCGCTCACGAGCACCAGCGCGCGCGAGCGCCTCGCGCCGAGCGCCAGGGCGGGCGTCTCCAGCGCGCCCGCCGCGCCCACCGGCTGCCCCGGGCTCACGCGCCCGCCGTGAGCG
>JASHYF010000058.1 GCA_030043235.1 Solirubrobacteraceae bacterium
ATCGAGGTGAGCAGCCGGTGAATGGCTGGTCCTCCATTCGTATGCGGCACTGGGCCGGGGTCTGTAACAACCGCGAGGCTAACCCGCGAACCTACGAACGCCGAGGGCCAGCCAACCCCACGACACCCATCCTGCCTAGGCTGACGGCGGGTCTCTCGGTGTGCTCGCAAACAGCGGCAGGAAGCTGCCCAGGGAAACCTTGGTTACGGCCACTTCACCGATCGGGTTGTGATCGCCTCCAGGCTGGTAGGTGCGCCCCGCGAGCCCGACTCCTTCCAGGCTCATGCCGCCGCCGAGCGCACGTTGGATCGCGCTCGGCTCAGCCGACCCGGCCTTGCGCACCGCGCTCTCGAGCAGGCGGATCGTTTCGAGTCCGAGAGCTGGGAAGCTGCCGACGGGTTGATGGCCGACAAGCGCGCGGTAAGCGGCGGCGAAGCGCGCCGCCGCCGCGCTCTCACGCGGGAAGCCATAGGACGCAAAGGTCGCGTTTTCGAGTGCGTCCGAACCGCTCGAGAGCGTGAGCGGAGTATCCATCGCGGTGGTGCCCATGATGGTTTGTTCGACGCCCTGAGCCCGCAGGCCGGCGGCGAGCCGATCGACGAGCGGCGGAGGGAGCGCGGTGAAGATCAGCGCGGGTCTGGGACGGGTCGCCTGGATGGCAAGGGCCAAGCCCGAGAAATCTGTGGTCGTCGTGGCGATCGACGCGCTCCCCCTGAGCTCGACGCCGCTCGCCTGTGCGGCACTGCGAAAGTCGCTGGTCAGAAGTTCGACATAGCGGGTGCCTGGAGCGCTGACGATGAAGGCGCTTCCGTAGCCGGCCACCCGCATGAAGGTGATGAGCTCGGCGACTTCGTCGGTCGCCGCGGCGCCGACAGGCCAGTAGGTGGCGTAGCGGCGACCAGCCATGGCGTCGGGACTGCACGGCGCGAGCATCAGCAGCCCCCACCGCGACGCGCCGGCAGCCAAGCTCAGCTGCGAGTTCGTGTCGCACGGCAGGACAAGGACCGCGGCCGCCTCCGAACGCAGCCGGCTCTGCACAGCCGCCGCGGACAGGCCATCCAAAGTCTGCCGCACGAGCTTGATGCGAATATGCCCGGGTAGCCCGCCTGCAGCATTCAATTCACCGACCGCGACTTCGGCTCCCTGTGCAATCGAAGCGTTCTGTTCGCTGAAGAGACCCGGCGGTGGCCGGTCGACCACCACCGTCATCGTCCCACCCGCCAGCGACCGTTCCACCGCCGGTCCACCTGCCACCACGACACCACCAGACCGCGACCGCGATCTGCCGGCCGCGGAACCCTGGCTCGACCCAGCGCCCCTCGCACCCACGGAGCCGGCGGCGGGCGCCGGCTCAGCGGACCGCGGCGCCGAAGCACCGGACCGGTGGCCCCCATGCGCGACAGACTCACCCAGCGCCACCGCACCCGCGGCCACAGCCACTGCGACCGTCAGGCGCAAAGCCTCGGCGCGGCTCATCGAGAGCGCCACACGAACACCGAGCGGATGCGCACGCCGCCTGCCCCGGCCCCCGACGCTACCTCGCGCGGGCTGCGCGCAGCGTCACCTTCTCCTGAGTCGTGTGCGTGGCACCCGCCGCGTCATGAGCGACGATCGTGACCCCCACGCGCAGCACCTTCACGCGTGAGAGCAGCGCGCGAGCCTTGCTCGAGAGGTGCAGCGTCAGCACCTTGACCTGCCCGCCGGACAGCGTGAACGAGCCGCTCGCGAGCGTCAGGATCGCCGCCTTCGGCTTCTTGCTCTTGGCCTCATACCCACGGGAGGCGACCACCGCGGTGAGCGTCCGCACCGTGACCGTGCCCGAGCAGCTCTTGTCTTCCTCCGGGCAGCTCAGCTTCAGCACGAACGCGCCTTGGGTGCTCACGGTCGCCGAGTCGACCGTCGAGATCACGTCCGGGACGGGTTCCTGCTTTTCTACGCGCGGAAGCACTTCCACCTTTGGTTCTATTTTTGGTTCGACTTTTGGTTCTTCGGCCGTCGTGAACGTCGCATCCGAGCTTTGGCTCGTACCGAGCGCGTTGGTCGCAGAGATCCTGAAGTGATAGGTCGTGTTCGCCGCCAGGCCCGTCAGCGACGCCGACACCGCCACCGCGCTCCCACCCGACCCCGGCAACGAAGCGCACGACGCAGTCTTCCCGTAGGAAGTGCTCGTGCCGTATTCAAACGTGCATTCGGTCACGTTCCCGCCGTTCGGGTTCACCGTCGCGTTCACCGTCGCCGTCGTCTGCGTGACCGCCGTCGCCGCTCCGGTCACGACCGTCGGAGCAACCGGGGCCAGCGTTGTGAACGTCGCATCCGAGCTATGGCTGGTACCGCCCGCGTTGGTCGCAGAGATCCGGAAGTGATAGGTCGTGTTCGCCGTTAGGCCCGTCAGCGGCGCCGACACCGCCACCGCGCTCGTACCCGACCCCGGCAACGAAGCACACGACGCCGTCTTCCCGTAGGAAGTGCTCGTGCCGTATTCAAACGTGCATTCGGTCACTTCCGAGCCGTTCGGGTTCACCGTCGCGTTCAACGTCGCCGTCGTCTGCGTGACTTCCGACGCCGATCCCGTCACCACCGCCGGTGGGTTCGGCAGCGTCGTGAACGTCGCATCCGAGCCCTTGCTCGTACCGACCGCGTTGGTTGCAGAGATCCGGAAGTGATAGGTCGTGTTCGCCGTAAGGCCCGTCAGCGACGCCGACACCGCCACCGCGCTCGTACCCGACCCCGGCAACGAAGCACACGACGCCGTCTTCCCGTAGGAAGTGCTCGTGCCGTATTCAAACGTGCATTCGGTCACTTCCGAGCCGTTGGGGTTCACGGTCGCGTTCAACGTCGCCGTCGTCTGCGTGACTTCCGTCGCTG
>JASHYF010000009.1 GCA_030043235.1 Solirubrobacteraceae bacterium
CGAGGAAGAAGACCCCACGTTCGGCAAGACCGGCACGGCGGAACGCACGGGGCACGTGGAACAGTCCTGGTACATGTGCTACATCGGCAACGCGCAGCACCCGATCGTGATCGCCGTGACGGTCGAGGAAGGCGGCTTCGGCGCCGAAACCGCCGCGCCGATCGCGCGCCTGATCGCCTCGCAGTACTACGGCAAGGAAAAGAAGTTCATCCCCGGCAGCTCCAAAACGTTTTGAGCCCGCTCAGCCCGATCAAGCGCACCGAAGAAGCTCCCCCCACGCCGCCGCGCGCGCCGCGGCTGCCGCTCGATCCGCTGCTCACGCTCGCGATCGCCGGCCTGGGCGTGTGCTCGGTGCTGACGCTGAAAGTCGCCACGCGCGATCCGCACTACTACGTGGAGCGCCAGTCCATCTACCTGGCGCTCGGCTTCGTGGCCATGCTCGCGCTCTCGCGCCTGGACTACGCGCGCCTGCGACGTTACAAAAACGCGATCTACGCGGCGCTGATCCTCAGCATCCTCGCCGTGCTCGGCCTCGGCAACTCGGCCAACGGCGCAACGCGCGCGATCAACTTCCCGCTGTTCTCCTTCCAGGCCTCCGAGCTGGGCAAGATCCTGCTGATCCTGGCGCTTGCCGCGTTCCTCGTCGAGCGCTCGCGGCGGCTGCGCGAGCGCGACACCACCGTGCGCGTGCTGATCGCCGCGCTGGTGCCGACGATGCTCGTGATCGTCCAGCCCGACCTCGGCTCGGGGCTCGTGTACATGACGATCGCCTGCATGCTGTTGTTCATCGCCGGCACCTCCTGGCGGCACCTGGCCGCGCTCGCGGCGCTCGTGTGCACGTCGATCGCGCTCGTGCTCGTCGTCGCCCCCGCCGTCGGCGTGCCCGTGCTCCAGGGCTACCAGGTGGAACGCCTGACCGCCTTCATCCACCCTTCGAGCTCACAGAGGGAAACCGAAGCCAAGGAACGCGAAGCCAAGACCGGCGAGCCCGACCCCACCTACCAGCAGCAGCAATCGAAGATCGCGATCGGCTCGGGCGGCAAGACCGGCCGCGGCGCCAACGCCAGCCAGGTGCCCTACGGCTTCGTGCCCGAGAGCGAAACCGACTTCGTCTTCGCCGCCGTGGGCGAACGCTACGGCTTCATCGGCGCCGGCTTGGTGCTCGCGCTGTACGCGCTGTTGATCTCGCGCACGCTGCGCGTGCTGGTCATGGCCAAGGATCTGTTCGGCTCGCTGATCGCCGCCGGCATAGCGGCTATGCTCATGTTTCAGGTCTTCGTCAACGTAGGGATGACAATTGGAATCATGCCTGTCACCGGAGTGACGCTACCGCTCATGAGCTATGGCGGCTCGTCGGTGATCGCGACCCTGCTAGGCGTGGGCCTGCTGCAATCGATTTACGTCCAGGCGCGCGCCTCCGCCGCACTGAAGGGCCGCGTACTGCGCTACTAGACCTGAATGTTCGCCGAGCAATCTTCACAAGACTCTCAGCGCTTCCGGACCTCCGGCACTCACGCGCGAGGCGCGTCCCCGCGGGGGCTGACGGGACGCGCGAGCCTGTTCAAGCCGCGCCGAGCTGCTCCCCCTCCGGGGACGATGCGGCGCGCGCTCATCCGCTCGGCTCCTCTCCACTCCGAAAGACTGGATCAAATTGAAAAAGCAAGTACTTGTCAGCGTCGATCGCGCGGAGACGCGCGTGGCGCTCCTGGAGGCTGGCGGAACTCCCGCCGCCTCGTCTTCCTCCACCTCCCGGCGCGCCTCCACCAGGCGCACCGCCAAGGCGGCCGGGTCGAAACCCGCGCCGTCGCGCACCGCGAGCGCGCGCGGCACCGGCCCGCAGCCCGGCTATCGCGTTGCTGAGCTCTACATAGAGCGCCGCAGCGGGCGCTCGATCGTAGGCAACATCTACAACGGCAAGGTCGACAACGTCCTGCCCGGCCTGGAGGCCGCGTTCGTCGACATCGGTCTCGAGAAGAACGGCTTCCTGCACGTCGACGAGATCGTGCTGCCCGGCGTCGAGACCACGCGGCGCGGGCGTGGCGGCGGGCGCAAGATCGCAGACCTGCTCAAGCCCGGCCAGGAGATCGTCGTGCAGGTCGTCAAGGACCCGCTCAAGACCAAGGGCGCGCGCCTGTCCATGGAGCTGACGATCGCCGGGCGCTACATGGTGTACGCGCCCACCGGCGAGGGGATCGGGGTCTCCCGGCGCCTGGAGGACAAGGAGCGCGAACGCCTGCGCAGGCAGACGACCAACCTCGCGCTCGGCGGTGGCGGCGTGATCGTGCGCACGGCCGCGCACGGCGCCAAGCGCGAGGACTTCGAACGCGAGCTCAAGTACCTGCACAAGCTCCACGAGGTGCTCGAGAAACGGGTGCAGGACACGCCCGCGCCCGGGCTGGTCTTCCAGGAGGCCGACCTGTCGGTGCGCGTCGTGCGCGACATCTTCTCCGCGCACTTCGAGCGCGCGATCGTCGACGACGAGCAGCAGTACCACCGGCTGGTGTCGTTCTTCACGCGCACCGCCCCCGAGCTGGTGGAGCGCGTCGAGCTGTGGCGGGAGCGTGAGCCGCTGTTCGAGGCATACGGCGTGGACAAGGCGATCGAGGGGGTGCTCTCGCGCCGCGTGGACCTCCCCAGCGGCGGCTATCTGATCATCGACTACGCCGAGGCGCTCACGGTGATCGACGTCAACTCGGGCAGCTTCATCGGCCACGGCAGGGGCGCGGCGCTCGAGGACACGATCACCAAGACCAACCTCGAGGCCGCCGAGGAGGTAGTCAACCAGCTGCGCCTGCGCGACATCGGCGGCATCATCGTGATCGACTTCATCGACATGGCGCGCGCGCGCAACCGCGACGCGGTGCTGAAGACGCTGCGCAGGACGCTCGACGAGGACCGCACGAAGACCTTCACCGCCGAGATCTCCAAGCTCGGCCTGGTGGAGATGACCCGCCAGAACGTCACCGAGGGCGTGCGCGAGATCATGACGCGAGCGTGCCCCACGTGCGAGGGCGAGGGCGTGATCCGCTCGGAGGAGACGATCGCGATCGAGCTCGAGCGCAAGCTCCGCGACGTCGCCGCCGAGCACCCCGGCACGGAGGCGTTCCTCGTGCAGATCAACCCGCGTGTGACCGCCGAGTTCACCGGGCACGGCTCACGCGTGCTGCACGCGCTCGAGGCACAGACGGGGAAGTCGTTCCTGTTCGAGGGCTCGGAAGGGCTCACGCTCGACCACTTCGCGATCACCTTCATGGGCACGCGCGCCGAGGTGGAGGAGCGCGCCCTGCCGTTCCGCCAGGGCGACGAGGTGCTCGTGGAGATCGTCGAGCCGCACATGTACGACGTCGACGACGCCGTCGCCAAAATCGACGGCTACATCATCTCCATCGCCGGCGCCGCGGCGCACGTGGGCGAGAAGCGGATGGTGCGCATCGACCAGGTCGGACGCACCGCCGCGAGCGCGTTGCTGCTCGACGAGAACGGCGAGGCGATCGCCCCGCCCGCACGCGCCCTCGAGGGTGTGCGCGCGCTCGACACGCGCGCGGAGGCTCGCGGCAGGCGTGGATCGAGCGCCCCCGGCG
>JASHYF010000010.1 GCA_030043235.1 Solirubrobacteraceae bacterium
TTCAACGCGCAGACGCAGAGCGAAACCGGGACCGTCATCCCCGTCGTCATCACCGTGTACGAGGACCGCTCGTTCACATTCGTCACCAAGACCCCGCCCGCCGCCGTGCTCATCCGCCAGGCCATCAAGATCAACAAGGGCTCCGGCGAGCCCAACCGCGTGAAGGTCGGCACCATCACCCAGGAGCAGCTGCGCGAGATCGCCCAGCGCAAGCTCGACGACCTCAACGCCCACGACGTCGAGCAGGCCGCCAAGATCATCGCCGGCACAGCGCGGTCGATGGGCGTGGACGTGGCGTCATGAAACACCGCGGCAAGGCATACGCCGAGCGGCTCGCCAAGGTCGATCGCGAACGGGAGTACCAGCCCGCCGAGGCGGTCGCGCTGGTGCGCAGCCTGCGCAGCGACAAGTTCGACGAAACCGTCGAGGTTCACGTGCGCACCGGCCTCAACGTACGGCACGCCGACGAGCAGTTGCGTGGCACCATCGCGCTGCCCAACGGGCTCGGCAAGGACGTCAAGGTGGCCGTGTTCGCGCAGGGCGAGAAGGCGCGCGAGGCCGAGGAGGCCGGCGCCGACGTCGTCGGCGCTCAGGACCTCGCCAAACGCATACAGGAGGGCTTCGACGACTTCGACGTCGCCATCGCCACGCCCGACATGATGTCCGTCGTCGGCCAGCTCGGGCGGATCCTCGGACCGGCCGGCAAGATGCCCAACCCGAAAGTCGGCACCGTCACCATGGACGTCGGCAAAGCCGTGCAGGAGTCCAAGGCCGGCAAGGTCGAGTACCGCACCGACCGCACCGCCATCGTCCACCTCGTCATCGGCAAGGCCAGCTTCGACGAGCGCAGGCTGCTCGAGAACTACGCCGCCATCATCGAGGAGCTGGTCCGCGCCAAGCCTTCAGCCGCCAAAGGGCGCTACCTGCGCTCCATCACCCTCGCGTCCACCATGGGCCCCGGCGTCAAGGTGGACCCGTCCAAGACACGTGAAATCGTCGAGGAGGCGAGCGCGGCTACCATCGCCGCATAGCGCATCCACACATGGCCACCAGAGACCCCCGGTGGCCGCCCGCTCAGCCCGATCCTGCGATCGAGCTTCGCGCGGGCGGCGTAAAACCGGGCTAGGAGCCCAATGAACCGAGACCAGAAGGCAACGGCGATCGCCGAGATCGCCGGTCACATCCACGAGTCCGACGCCATCTTCGCCGTCGACTACCGCGGCATCACCGTCGCCCAGGTGGCCGAGCTGCGCGCCAGGCTGCGCGAGTCCGACGCCACCTTCAAAGTCGTCAAGAACTCGCTCACCGAACGCGCCGCCGAGGAGGCCGGCGCGGCCACCCTCAAGGACCTGCTCGCCGGACCCACCGCGCTCACGTTCGTGCGCGGCGACGCGGCCACCGCCGCCAAAGCCGTCGCCGAATACGCTCGCACCACCCAACTCCTGCCCTTCAAGGGCGGGCTCATGGACGGCGCGCCGCTCGACGCCGAGCAGGTCCGCTCGCTCTCGCGCCTGCCCTCGCGCGAAGCGCTCTACTGGCAGCTCGTCGGCGTCGTCGCCTCGCCCGTCAGCGGGCTCGTGCGCACCTTGAACGCGCTGCTCGGCGGCCTCGCCGTCGCCCTCGGCCAGGTGCACGCCAAGAAGGAGTCCGGGGAGATTCCCGGAGGCGCGGCAGCCGCCTCCGGTGAGAGCGAGCAGCCCGCGGCTCAGGCCCACACGGCGGGCGAGCACGGGGCGGCGGCGGAAGGCGAGCCAGCCGCGGGCGATGCAGAGCCGGCGGGCGCGGAGGCTTCGACGGCGCAGGAGTTGCCGGACGAGGTCGCACGGGCCGAGGACACGGCCGATGCGCCTCCCGCGGCCAGCACTGAGACCGAGCCGGCGGCCCACGAGCCGGCGGCAGAAGACGACAACCAGGCGGACGTCTCGGCTGAGAGCCAGCCCGAGGACGCCGAGGCGAATCCCACGAAGGAGGACTGACCCACCATGGCTACAAGCACCCAGGAGTGGATCGAGGAGCTCAAGGGCATCTCCGTGCTCGAGCTCGCCGAGCGCATCAAAGCGCTCGAGGAGGAGTTCGGCGTGTCCGCGGCCGCCGTCGCCGCCCCGGTCGCCGCCCCCGCGGGCGGCGCCGGCGGAGCTGACGGCGCGGGCGCCGAAGAGGAAGCGAGCAGCACCGTCGACGTGATCCTCGCGAGCTCCGGCGACAAGAAGATCCAGGTCATCAAGGTCGTTCGCGCGGCCACCGGCCTTGGCCTCAAAGAGGCCAAGGCGCTCGTCGACGAGGCGCCCAAGCCCGTCAAGGAGGGCATCGAACGCGAGGAGGCCAACAAGCTCAAGCAGGAACTCGAGGAGGCGGGGGCCGCGGTCGAGCTGAAGTGACGCTACGCCCGTCCGTCTGACGGTCGTGACTTCGCGACGACCGTCAGACGGACGGGCTTCGCTTGGCCTGGATCGCGCGGGACCCGGCTGCACGACTGAGAAATCGGCTCGAATGGGGCGGTGGTTTGGAACGCAACCCGGTCAGAAACTATCGCCGCCGCGCCACGTTTCTAAGGCCGGGAGCACGGGTACGCCGTAGAAAGCCGGAAACGTCGGCAAATTACGGACGTGAGCCTGTACTTAGAACGCTTCGCTATCAAGAAGGTGGCCCTTCGGGCCGACATATCGAGTAGGGTAGTGTATCCGTGGTGATTGACAACACAACGACTTTGTGCTATGCAAGCGAGGGGGAGCACTACTATGACGGTCGCTGAGCAGGTGGAAGCCGAGGCGGAGCTCGGCAGCCGCCTAGTCCAATATGCTGGTAGGTGGGTCGCTGTGCTCGACTACGTGGTCGTACACAGTGCGGACACATGGGACGAGCTACTGGACCTACTCAGTGAGGGGGAGCGGGAAAAAGCGCGAGTCTTCCGCGTTCCCGAGCACCCCGAGGCAATCAACCTCTTCTGAGGCTGTCCCCGGCGCGCCAGGCGCGCTCCTCGCCGCGGTCGAGCGGCCCTACCTCGCGTTCGGTCGGGAGTTGATCCCCGCACTTCCAATCAAGGTCAAGAACCTCGACGGAACGCTCGGGCCGGAGACCCCCGCGATCCTTGACAGCGGTGCGGACGTATCTTCGTTCCCGGCCGCCTGGGCAAAGAGCATCGGCATCAAGCTCGATGAGTCCGAGTGCGAGGAAGAAGAGGCGACGACTGCCGGAGGCACGACAATCGTCTGGCGTTACCCGCAGGGGCTGCGCCTCGCGATCGAGGGCGTCGAGCACTGGGTCAAAGCCGAGTTTTGCGAGAAGCTCGACATTCCGCTCCTGGGTCGCAAGGACTTCTTCTACAAATACAAGGTCACGTTCGACCAGCGGCGCAGGGTCTTCTTGCTGGAGGCGTTTCCTCCGTCAGACGCCGGTAGTTGAGGCGCTGCGCATCGAGCGCCCGATGCGCGCCGCCATCCTTCGGGCGAGCTCGCTCGAACGGCGGTTCGCCGGCGGGCCGAGCACCCATCTTTATCTTCCGCTCACAATCGCCCATTTTCCGGTAGACTGTCCTGCGCTGGTCGATAGTCGCAGCCGCCCGGAGTAGTTCTGACGCCGCGCCACATACGCGGAAGTCGGGGGCGGGGTCCGTGAGCACTGGCAGCCCTTCAGGGCGGCGATAGTCTGTGCTATCTTTGCTGGTCGCGCCTCGGCGCGCCTCCTCTGCCCGTGTATCGCCCTCCGAAGGAGTCATTTCTTGGCTGCTCCAGCTGCTCTCCGGACGCGTAGAAGCTTCGCGCGCCTGCAAAAGACCGTTGACGTACCCAACCTGATCGACATCCAGCGACGCTCCTTCGAGTGGCTCACCCACCCCCAGCGCGGTGGGCTGCGCGAGACGATCGACGACATCTCTCCGATCGAGGACTACACCGGCAACCTCGCCGTGCAGTTCGGGGAGTTCTCATTCGACGAGCCCGTCGCCTCGCTCGCCCAGTGCCGCGAGAAGGACCTGACCTACGCGCGCCCGCTGACCGTGACCGTCGCGTTCATCAACCGCGAGACCGGGGAGATCCGCGAGCAGTCGGTGTTCATGGGCGACTTCCCCTGGATGACCGAGCGCGGCACGTTCGTCATCAACGGCACCGAGCGCGTCGTCGTGACGCAGCTGGTGCGCTCCCCCGGCGCCTACCTGATGGAGCCCAAGGACCGCGAGAAGCAGGTGTTCATCGCCAACCTCATGCCCGCGCGCGGCTCCTGGCTGGAGCTCGAGATCGACAAGAAGGGCAAGGTGTACGTGCGCATCGACCGCAAGCGCAAGCTTCCGGTCACCGTGCTGCTGCGCGCGATGGGCTACACCGCCGACGAGGAGATCCTGCGGCTGTTCGAGGACTCGCTCTACATCCGCAACACGATCGAGTCCGACACGGAGGCCACGCGCACCGAAGAGGGCGCGCTGATCGAGCTGTTCAAGAAGCAGCGCCCCGGCGAGCCGCCCAGCGTCGACAACTCCAAGGCGCTGCTCAACCAGCTGTTCTTCGACCCCAAGCGCTACGACCTCACGCGCGTCGGCCGCTACAAGCTCAACTCGCGGCTCGGGCTCGACGTCGACATCGACACGCGCACGCTCACCCACGACGACATCCTCGCGCTCGTGCGCGAGCTCGTGTCGCTGCCCAAGCGCCTCGGCCTGCCCGAGGACGGCGAGGTCGAGATCAAGGACTACGCAGCCGAGGCCATGAGCATGCCGCGCGAGCCCGTCGCCGAGCACCTCGACGAGTACGAGCACTTCGGCAACCGCCGCCTGCGCACCGTCGGCGAGCTCATCCAGGAGGCCTTCCGCATCGGCCTCTACCGCATGGAGCGGGTCGTGCGCGAGCGCCTCACCACCGAGGACGCCGACACCATCACGCCGCAGACCATCATCAACATCCGCCCGGTCGTGGCTGCGCTCAAGGAGTTCTTCGGCTCCTCGCAGCTCAGCCAGTTCATGGACCAGACCAACTCGCTCGCCGGGCTCAGGCACCGCCGCCGCCTGTCCGCGCTCGGCGCCGGCGGCCTCACGCGCGAGCGCGCTCCGATCGAGGTGCGCGACGTGCACCCCACCCACTACGGGCGCATGTGCCCGATCGAGACTCCCGAGGGACCCAACATCGGCTTGATCGGCTCGCTGTCCTCGTTCGCCGAGGTGTCCGAGTACGGCTTCGTCACGACCCCCTACCGGGTCGTCAAGGACGGTGTCGTCACAGACGAGGTCAAGCGCCTCGACGCCACCCAGGAAGAGGAGCTCGTGATCGCACAGGCGAACACGCCCGTGGACGACAGGACAGGCAAGCTCAAGGGCACCGAAATCCTGTGCCGCACGCAGGGCGGCCAGTACGTGACCGTCGGGCCCAAGGACGTCGATCTGATCGACGTCTCGCCCGAGCAGATCTGGTCGATCACCACCGCCATGATCCCGTTCCTCGAGCACGACGACGCCAACCGCGCGCTGATGGGCTCCAACATGCAGGCCCAGGCGGTGCCGCTGCTGAAGGCGGACGCGCCGCTCGTCGGCACCGGCATGGAGCGCCGCGCAGCGCTCGACACCGGCGACGTGCTGCTCGCCCAGCGCGCCGGCACCGTCGAGTACGTCGACGCCGACCAGATCGTCGTGACCGGCGCCGGCGGGGGCGCCGCCGGCAAAGCCGGGGGCACCGCCGGCAGTGCCGGGGGCACCGCCGGCAACGCCGGGGGCACCGCCGGCAACGCCGGGGGTCAGGACGAGTACGAGCTGCAGAAGTTCATGCGCTCGAACCAGGGCACGCTGATCCACCACAAGCCGCTCGTCGCGAGCGGCCAGAAGGTCAAGGCCGGCGACGTGCTCGCCGACGGCTCCTCCACCGATCGCGGTGAGATGGCGCTCGGCAAGAACCTGATGGTCGCGTTCATGTCCTGGGAGGGCTACAACTTCGAGGACGCCATCATCCTCTCCAAGCGCCTCGTGCAGGACGACGAGCTCACCTCGATCCACATCGAGGAGTACGAGATCGACGCGCGCACCACCAAGCTCGGCGAGGAGGAGATCACCCGCGACATCCCCAACCGCTCGGAGGAGTCGCTGCGCAACCTCGACGACCGCGGCATCGTCCGCGTCGGCGCCGAGGTCATCTCCGGCGACCTGCTCGTGGGCAAGGTGACGCCCAAGGGCGAGACCGAGCTGACCGCCGAGGAGAAGCTGATCCGCGCGATCTTCAAGGAGAAGGCGCGCGAGGTCCGCGACACCTCGCTGAAGGTGCCCCACGGCGAGGGCGGCGTGGTGATCGACGTGAAGACCTTCAG
>JASHYF010000011.1 GCA_030043235.1 Solirubrobacteraceae bacterium
GACCATAGCCCGCTCTTTGGGACTGATGCCGTGCCCGACGCGAGCGACAAGCCAAGGCCCACGCCAGGCATTATTCGAACCCGAACTCTTCCGTTTGGTCTGTGGGGTGCGGTGGCGAGGGTGCTGTGTGAGTGACTGGTGTGCTGGCGGTGGTTGCTGGTGGTGGGGCTGTTGGTCTGGTTGGTGGTGTTTCAAACCCGAACTCGGGGGGTGCTTCCTGCTCATGCGTTAGGCGCTGCGGCCGTTCGGCGTGGCCGGCCGTGTGTTCGTTCTTGAAGTTCCTGGGACACTCCCGACCTTCACGGTGGGAGCAGTGATGGTGGGGGTGGCGGCGGACACTGTGACGATGGGGGTGGTGGTGGAGAGTTCTTTGGAGGGGATGGTCACGCTGGGGGTGCTCGTGGGAACGGTGAGGGGTGGCGCTGGGCTGGCTGGCGTTTGGGCGGCGGGCGGGGAGCTCCCGGTGGGTGGCGTCGGCGCGGCCGGGGTGCCCACGCCGGCGGGCGGTGCTGGCGCCGCGGGCGCTTCGGAGGCGGGGATGTGCGTTTCAGCGGCTGGCGTGGCGACCGGGGCGCTCGCGGGCGAGGTGGGAGTGTTCGCGGTCGCTGGCGCGCTGGGCGTCTGAGCGGTGGGCGTCCGGGCGGCGGGCGTTTCGCGTGCCCTCGCCGGGTCAGGTCTCTGCAGGATCGTCCTGGTGGCGACGCTCGGCGTCGCCTCGTGCTGGCGCGGTGTCGCGGGCGCGAAGACGGCGAGTGCGCGCGCCTGCGCAGCCGTGGCCGGCGGGTACAGCCGGCGGGCGGCGAGCGCGCCGTCGTGCGAGCCGTGGGAGAGCGCCAGGACTCCGGCGGCACCGGCGGCCGGCAGGATTGGGGCTATCCCGGTCGCAGTGAGCCCGATGGTCGCGGAGGAAGCCTGCAGCCAGGCGAGCGCGCGTTGAGAGGCCGCCGAGGCGAATGCGAGCCTCGCGGCGGGGCGACGGGCGGCGTAGCACTGGAGGAACGCCGCGACCACCGCACCGTCGAGTTGCGAGCCGGCCTCCTTGGAGAGGATGTCGAGCGCCGTCTTGTGTGTGCGCGCCGATCGGTATACGCGGTCTGAGGTGATCGCGTCGAAGGTGTCGGCCACGGCGATGATGCGCGCGCCCAGCGGGATCTCCTCCCCGGCGAGGCCGTCGGGATACCCGCTGCCGTCCAGGCGCTCGTGGTGGTGGCGAACCATCGCCGTGATCTCGGCGTCCCCGACGTCCGCCAGCATCTCCGCGCCGTCGACGGGGTGTCGCTTGAGCACTCGGTATTCCTCGTCGCTGAGGAATCCGGGATTCTCGAGGATCGCCCGCGGCGTGTAGAGCTTGCCCACGTCGTGGACGGCGGCTGCGGTGCGAACCTTGGCGCTCTCCTCGGCCGATAGGTGCAACCCCCAAGCGATGCGCCCGGCATGGCGCGCGACGCGCCGGCTGTGGCCGTGAGTGGACGCGTCGCGCGCTTCCAGCAGCCTGCTCAGGCGTTCGATCAACTCGATGCTCACCGACGGGCCGGCCCTCCTGGCGGACTCGTACAGCATGCGCTCTCGGCCAAGACGTCTCTCGGTCCAGTACCTGCGTGCCCAGCCCCACACCATGAGCTCGGCGAACACGACGTCTCGTGAGCCGGGCCACCGCTTCCACACCGCCGCCCCAGCGCTGGTGAAAGCGATCGACAGGGCCATAGCCAGCGCCGTTGCGGCAAGCATCATCAACGGGTTTCTCGAATGGAGGACCAACGCGACCAACGCGACCGGCGATACGACCACCACGGCGGTCGTCAAGATCGCCAATGGCAGGAAGCGCTCGAGGCGTGTGGCAGCCTCCGGCGCCGAGGACGCACTCGCGCAGTCGGGCAGGGACGATGGACCGTTGCCACAACGGCCTGCTGGCAGTGCCCCCAGTGACGTGCTCATCATTGTGGCGCTACCCCGCGACGTGCATCGTGGAGTACATCGCGGACGTTTGTTCTATCCATGGAAATCTGGGTGGGACTTGGCATCGCGAGAAACTGTTGTTGACGTTCGCAGCGTCACGCGGCGGCAGCGTAAACGCCGCCGGCGAGTGAGCGCCGCCGCTGCGCTGAAGCCGACTGGGCCCCGCGGGTGCCCGCCGCGCGGCGGGCACCCGTGTGCGGGGGACGCGGGCCTGTGCCAGCGGCGTGCGCCTTCAGTCGATCTTGACGGTCGCCGCCGCGGTTGAGCTTGCTCCGCTCACTGGCTTGAACGAGACGTCGAGCTTTATGTCCAAGCGGCGGTGGCGCCTGCGCAGTGAGGTTGCCTCGGCCTTGGTGAGGACGGCTCGCAACGTCAGGCGCTCCGCCTCATCGGCCTGCTTGCTCACCGGCCTCACGCCCTTGCCGGCGACGGTCAGCCTGCCGGCGGCTGGGACCCGCACGACGAGCGTGATCGTGTCGCCCTTCACCTCGTGGCTGAGGATCTTGACCTTGGCGGCCGGCGCCTTCACGCCCGCACCTGGCGAGGCGTCGCTCGGCGAAGCCAGCTCGTAGACGACCGTCGTGCTGCCCGGCGCGGGGGAGGACGCTCCCCCGGCGCCGCCGGCGCCCCCCGGGCCGCCTGTGCCGCCGCCCGAGCCG
>JASHYF010000059.1 GCA_030043235.1 Solirubrobacteraceae bacterium
TGACCCTGCAAGGGCGGGGGCACGATCCGCTCGTACGCGCGTGGCATCACGAAGTGATTGACGCCCGCGCCGATGAAGAGGTTCGCGAGCGCCCGCCACGACAGACCGTGGATCCTGCTCTTAGGCTCCTCCGCCACCAGCTCTCCTCCATCTCGCAACACGCCCACCCCACGGCCGGCAGGCCGTCTCAAAAACAAATCTAGCGAGCCGGAGGGGGCTCGCGCACGGTCGTCGCTCGCCGCGATCGGCTGGCGGGCGGTCGATCGGCGAGCGGGCTCGATCCGCCGGCGGGCTCGATCAGCGAGCGGACTCGATCGGCCGGCGGGCTCGATCGGCGAGCGGGCTCGATCCGCCGGCGGGCTCGATCCGCCGGCGGGCTCGATCAGCGAGCGGGCTCGATCAGCGAGCGGCCGGTCATCTGCGCCGGCTGCTCGATCCCGAGCGCCTGCAGGATCGTGGGCGCGACGTCCGCGAGGATGCCGCCCTGCGCGCGCAGGGTGACGCCCGGGCTGGTGAGGATCAGCGGCACCGGGTTCAGGGAGTGCGCCGTGTTGGGGCTGCCGTCCGGCTCGAGCATGTGGTCGGCGTTGCCGTGGTCGGCCGTCACCACGCACACGCCGCCCCGCTCGTGCACCGCCGCCACCACCTCCCCCAGGCACGCGTCCACCGTCTCGATCGCCGTCACAGCCGCCGCGATCACGCCCGTGTGGCCGACCATGTCGGCGTTCGCGAAGTTGATGATCGCGAAGCGGAAGCCTCGCCCCTCGCGCCACGCGCTCACGAACGCCGCGGCCGCGGCGCGCGCGCTCATGGCCGGCGCGTGGTCGTAGGTGGGCACGTCGCGCACCGACGGCACCAGCTCGCGCCGCTCCCCGCGCATCGGCGTCTCGTCGCCGCCGTTGAAGAAGTACGTCACGTGCGCGTACTTCTCGGTCTCCGCCACGTGCAGCTGCGTCGCGCCCGCCCGCTCGAGCGCCTCCGGCAGCGTGCACTGCGGATGCTCCGGCGAGAACACCACCGGGTAGGGCCAGTCCTCCTCGTAGCGCGTGAGCGTGATGTAGCGCGCGATGGCGCCCGCGCCGCCGCGCCCTTGCCATCCGGGGAGCTGTGCCTGCGCCTCGCGCTGGCCGCCCTCGCCAGCGCCGGCGAGCTCGCCGAAGCCCGGCTCGGCCAGCGCGCGCGTGATCTGGCGCATGCGGTCGGGGCGGAAGTTGAACGCGATCACGCTGTCGCCGGGACGGATGCGCGCGTCCGCGCCGACGAGCGTGGGCTCGATGAACTCGTCCGTCTCGCCCCTGCGATACGCGTCGTTCACCGCCTGCTCGCCGCTGTTCGCGTGGTGCGGCGCGCGCGCGTGCACGAGCATGTCGTACGCCCGCTGCGTGCGCTCCCAGCGCCGGTCGCGGTCCATCGCCCAGTAGCGGCCCACCACGGAGCCCACGCGCGCGCCCGGCGTCTGGTCGAGCTCGCGCAGGTACGCGGCGCCCGCGTGCGGCAGCGTGTCGCGGCCGTCGGTGAACGCGTGCACCACCAGGTCTCTCACGGCCAGGCGGCGTCCCATGCCGATCAGCGCGAGCAGGTGCGCGAGCGAGGAGTGCACGCCGCCGTCGGATACGAGGCCCAGCAGGTGCACGCGCCCGGCGTCCGCCGGCGACGACCCGGTCGCGAACGCCGCCCGCAGGATCTCGTTCTGCTCCAGCGAGCCATCCGCGATCGCGTCGTCGATGCGCACCAGGTCCTGGCGCACCACCGCCCCCGCCCCCAGGTTCAGGTGCCCCACCTCGCTGTTGCCCATCTGCCCCTCCGGCAGCCCCACCGCGCGTCCGCTCGCCTGCAGGCTCGTGTGCGGGCAGCTCGCCCACAGCTCGTCGAACACCGGCGTGCGCGCCAGCGACACCGCGTTGCCGGGGCCCGGCTCCGCGAGTCCCCAGCCGTCGAGCACGATCAGGCACGCGCGCTCCGCCGGCAGCGTGGCTGGCCCGGGCGGGAGCGGGCTCATCGCCTGTGCCCGAACGGGTGCGCGGCCGCGGCCACGATCTGCGCGAACGCGGCCGCGTCCAACGACGCGCCGCCGACGAGCGCGCCGTCCACGTCCGGGAGCGCCAGCAGCTCGGCTGCGTTGTCGGGTTTGACCGAGCCGCCGTACAGCACGCGCACGGACTCGGCCGCGCGCTCGTCACGGTCGGCGACGAGCGCGCGGATGAACGCGATCGCCTCCTGTGCCTGCTCGGGTGTGGCCACCCTGCCCGTGCCGATCGCCCAGATCGGCTCGTACGCGATCACCACCTCGCTCAGGCGCTCGGTGGGCACGCCGGCGAGGTCCTCGCGCACCTGATGGCGCAGCTTGCGGTCGGTGTCGTCGCTGTCGCGCTCCTCCTCGGTCTCGCCCACGCACAGGATCGGCGCGAGCCCGGCGTGCAGGGCGGCGGGCACCTTCAGCGCGAGCGCCCTGTCGGTCTCTCCGAAGTGCTCCCTGCGCTCGGAGTGCCCGAGCACCACCCCGCGCACGTCCAGCTCGCGCAGCATCGGCGCGGACACCTCCCCCGTGTACGCGCCCTCCGGCTCCTCGTGCATGTTCTGTGCGTACACCTCCACGGGCGAGCCGCGCGCGCTGTCGACCATCGCCTGCAGGTCTGTGAACGGCACGCAGATCGCCACCTCCACCCCGTCAACCGCCGAGACGCGCGGCAGCAGCGCCTGGATGTGCTCCTCGGCCTGCGCCCGCGTCTTGTGCATCTTCCAATTGCCCGCTATCAGCGGCGTGCGGGCGGGGCTCAGCGTCCCACCGCCCCTGCCACGCCCGCGCCTTCGAGCGCCGCCACGCCCGGCAGGCTGGCGCCCTCGATCAGCTCGAGCGTGGCGCCGCCGCCCGTGGACAGGAAGTCGACCTCGTGCTCGAGGTTGAAGTGCGCGAGCGCCGCCGCCGAATCCCCGCCGCCGACCACCGTCAGGCCGGGCGCGTCCGTCACCGCCTCCGCCACCGCACGCGTGCCCGCGGCGAACGGCTCGTACTCGGAGGCTCCCATCGGGCCGTTCCAGAAGACCGTGCCCGCCCGCCGGATCTCGCGCTGGTAGCGCTCGACCGTCTTCGGGCCGATGTCCAGGCCCATCCAGCCCGCGGGCACCTCGACGCCGGCGAGCACGCGGTGCTGGGCATCGTCGGCGAGACGGTCTCCGATCACGAGATCGCTCGGCACCAGCAGCCGCGCGCGTCCCGGCTGCGGCGAGTGGGTGTCGCTGGCCTTCGCCAGCAGGGCGCGCGCGTGCGCCACGTCTTCGTCTTCGCATATCGACTCCCCGACTTTGTGCCCCTGCGCGCACAGGAACGGGAAGCACATGGCCCCGCCGATCATCACCACGTCGGCGAGCTGCAGGAAGCGGCCGATCACGCCGATCTTGTCCGCCACCTTGCCGCCGCCGACGATCGCCACGAGCGGCGGCGCCGGATGATCGAGGATGCCCGTGAGCGTGCGCACCTCGCGTTCGAGCAGCCTCCCCCCGGCGCTCGGCAACAGGTGCGCCACGCCCTCGGTGCTCGCGTGCGCGCGGTGCGCCACGCCGAACGCGTCGTTCACATACACCTCGGCCAGATCCGCGAGCTCGCGGGCGAGCGCCGGGTCGTTGCTCGTCTCGCCCGCCTCGAAGCGCACGTTCTCCAGGAGCAGGACGTCCCCGTCGTGCAGCGCCTCCGCCAGCGCCTTCACCTCCTCGCCCACCACCGCCGGCGCGAGCGTCACCTTCGCGTCGGTCAGCTCGCTTAGGCGCGCGGCCACCGGCGCCATCGACAGCTCCGGCACGCGCTCGCCGCCGGGCCTGCCCAGGTGCGAGACGAGGATCAGCCGCGCGCCGCGCGCGCGCAGCTCCTCGATCGTCTGCAGCGCCGCCACGATGCGCGTGTCGTCCGCGAGCTCCGGCCGTCCGTCCGCGCCGCTGGTGAGCGGCACGTTGAAGTCCACGCGCACCAGCACCCGCCTGCCATGCACGTCCAGGTCGTCAATGCTCCTCATCGCCGCTCCCATCTGTCGCGCTCCGTCACGATATATGCCCGCCAGGGCGCCCACCCGATCCCTCCCGCCGGCCAACCGCCGCCGGGCGCGTCCGCGCTTGCCTCGGCCGCTCCCTCACAACACCCTCTGCACGAGGTCCACCAGGCGATTGGCGTAGCCCCACTCGTTGTCATACCAGGCGACCACCTTCGCCATCGTGCCGTCGATCACCGCCGTCAGCTGCGCGTCCACGATCGAGGAGAACGGCGAGGAGACGATGTCGCTCGACACGATCGGATCCTCGGTGTACTGCATGATTCCCTGCAGCGGGCCGCTGCCGGCGGCCGCGCGCAACGCCGTGTTGAGCTCCTCCACGCTCGTCGCGCGCGCGCACTCCACGGTGAGGTCCACCACCGAGCCCGTCGGCACCGGTGCCCGGATGGCAAAGCCGTGCAGCTTGCCCTGGAGCGCGGGGATCACGAGGCCGATCGCCTTGGCCGCGCCGGTGGAGGCGGGGATCAGGTTGATCGCCGCCGCGCGCGCCCGGCGCAGGTCTTTGTGTGGCAGATCCTGCAGGCGCTGGTCGGCGGTGTACGCGTGGATCGTGGTCATCAGGCCGTGCACGATCCCCACCGTGTCGCCCACCACCTTCGCCACCGGCGCCAGGCAGTTGGTCGTGCACGAGGCCATCGAGATCACGTCGTCTCGCTCGCGGTCGTAGGCCTCGTCGAAGTTCACGCCCAGCACCACCGTCGCGTCCGGATCGGTGGCGGGCGCGGAGATGATCACCTTCTTCGCGCCCTGCGCGAGATGCTTGGCGGCGCTCTCGCGACTCGTGAACAGGCCGGTGGACTCGACCACCACGTCCACGCCGAGATCGCCCCACGGCAGCGCCGCGGGGTCGCGCTCGGCCAGCACCTTCAGCTCGGCGCCGTCCACCTCGATCGCCTGCCTGCCCCCCGCCATGGGGGGTGCCCCGTCATGGGGTGCGTCCCCGCCCTTCACGCTCACGCTGCCCGGATACGGGCCGAGGATCGAGTCGTACTTGAGCAGGTGCGCGAGCGTGCGCGCGTCGGTCAGGTCGTTGACCGCCACCCACTCCACCCCGCCGGAGACGGCCTCGCCCTGCGCGGACGATGCGCCGCGGGCCCTCGCCGCGCGGAACATGTTTCGCCCGATTCGCCCGAATCCGTTGATCCCCACGCGTACCGGCACTCTCTGCCTCCTGCTAGAAGCGAAAATGAACGAGGCCGGGTCTCAGGAGCGCTGGCCGATCGGGTGTGGCATCCGATCGCCGTTCGGTCCGTTGCCCGGCTTTGCCTGCGGGAGGCTATCAGCGCTGCGCTGGCCGCGGCACGCGTGGTTTGTGCGCACGCGCGCTCCGAGAGCTACCGAATTGGCCTCACGCGTGGCCGGGCGGCCTGTCGATGTCGCGGTGGGCGACCGCCACGTCCAGCTCGTCGTGGTCGCGATAGCGCGCCGCCAGGTGCTCGGCGATCGCCACCGAGCGGTGGCGCCCGCCGGTGCAGCCGATGGCGATCACCAGATGAGCCTTGCCCTCGGCCACGTACTCGGGCAGCAGATAGTCGAGCAGCGCATGCAGCCTCACGTACAGCTGCTCGAGGCGCCCATCCCGGCTGATGTAGTCGATCACCGGCTGGTCGAGCCCGGTCAGGTCGCGCAGCTCGGGCTCGTAGTGCGGGTTGGCGAGGAAGCGCACGTCGAATGCCAGGTCCTCCTCGCGGGGTGGGCCGTGCTTGAAGCCGAAGCTCATGAACGTCACGGCCAGCCGCCCGGCGGCCTGGCGGGGCAGGAACTCCTCGGCGATCTTCGCGCGCAGCATCGCCGCGGACATGCCGGTGGTGTCGATCACCAGGTCGGCGCGGCCGCGCAGCGGCTCGAGCAGCGCGCGCTCGGCCGCGACTCCCGCCGCCACGCTGCCCTCCGGCGCCAGCGGGTGGCGGCGGCGGGTCTCCTTGTAGCGCGTGACCAGCGTCTGCTCGGTCGCGTCGAGGAACAGCAGGTGGTGGTTGAGGCCGAGAGCGTCGAGGTCGTCGACCACCGCGCGCAGCGCCTCGAAGTACACGCCGCCGCGCACGTCCGACACGACCGCCGCGCGCTCGACCTTCGAGCCCTTGTGCACGAACAGCTCCACCAGCGAGCGGATCATCTCCGGCGGCAGGTTGTCCACGCAGAAGTAGCCCGCGTCCTCGAACACGTTCATCGCCGTCGACTTGCCGGCGCCGGAGAACCCCGTGATCACGACGAGGTCCTCCAGGCGCGACTCGATCACCGGCTTGGCGGATTTGCCGCCGGGGGCGCGCAGCGGACGCAGGGGCCTGATCACGGCCATCGCCTGTGATTGTGCCGCGACCGGCGGACACCCGTGTCACCTCCTGGAGAAGCTCGGCAGGCTCGGCCGGGCCGGGCTCAGACAGCTGGGCTCAGCCGGCGCGGTG
>JASHYF010000060.1 GCA_030043235.1 Solirubrobacteraceae bacterium
CGGACCTCGAGCGTGGCGGCGACGTCCATCGCCCGGTCCAGCGATCCGCCGATCACGGCGCTGAGCAGCGCGATCCGCCCGCGCGCCGTGCGCTGGGCACCCCGCGGGCGGGTGCGCTGGGCCTCGGCGAGCCGCTGTGCGTCGGCCGCGAGCACGGGCACCATGCGCGTGGCCAGCGAGGCCGTCAGCGCCGAGCGGTACGTCAGGCGGCGAAACGCCCGCAGCAGCTCGTCGGGGTCGACCGCGAGGCTCGCGAGCGTGGTGATCAGGATCAGGATCGTGACCTTCGAGGCGATCACCGCGCCGTACACGGCCGCCTCCACGGTCAGGTCGCCCTGCCCGAACGGACCAAGGTCGCCCAGGCGCGCGAACACGGTGAGCCCCTGGCGGGAGACGAGCACGTTGACCGCCACGATCGGCAGCGCGACGATCAGCGCGGTGCGCAGAGCCCGCGCAACGTGGCATCCCACGCCGGCGCCCGCGGCCGCCCCCAGGATCGCGGCCGCGAGCGCCCCCAGGACGATCGGGTCGTACAGGATCAGCGCCGCCGCCGTCAGCGCAATCGCCCAGCCGGCGCCCACACCCGCGCGCGCCGCGTGCAGCGGGCTCGCGATACGGCGATGGAGCAGCATTGCGTTCATCGCCGCCGGCCGCTCACGCCGACCCGCTCGCGGCGGGCAGCGGCAGGACACCCGACGCCGTCAGCGCCACCGCGAAATGATCGTGCAGATCGGACTCATCGAGCGCGTCGGCCGCGAGGTCCACGCCGGCGGCGTCCGTCCCCGTGATCACCCACAGCGGCTCCCCTTCGGCGAAGCGCGTGGCCGCCACCAGTCCGGTGCCGGCGCTCAGCGTGCGCACCGGCCGGCCCCGTTCGTCCAGCAGCGTGAGTGCTCCCCCGGAGGCCGACATGCGCGCGTACACCCCGCTCGCGGCCGGCCCGTGCTCGATGGCGCGCACGCCGGGATCGGCGCTCAGCGCCGAGAAGGGCCCGACGATCACGCTCAGCGTGTGGGGCCCGGTGCCGCCGCCAAGCCGGGTGACCGTGGCGGGCACGCCCACCGAGCGCAGGCGCGCGGTGACGGTGCGGCACGGGTCGCTGCTCACGGGGGCGCATTCGACGTGCACCTGCAGCCGCTCGCCGCCGATCCCGTTCAGGAACGGCTCGGGGAAGGACCCCACGACCGCGGGGATGTTGTCGGTGGCGCTCCAGTCGTGCCGGTCCCACCAGATGCGGTCTCCCGGATGCACGTTCGTCTCCGCCGCCCCCTCGGGGGCTTCGACGCCGTTGACGTAGTAGAACCAGTCGTCCGGCTGGCCGTCTTCCCGGCCGCCAGCCAGCCCGTCGATGCTCTCCACGAATCCCCCGCTGTAGCGGGTGCTCACGCTGAAGTTGCGCATCAGCAGGCTCATCACCGTCTCCTGGCCCACCACCCGCGGAGCGGCCGCCTCTCGCAGCAAGCCGGCGCCGAAGTTGCGCGTGACCGTGAGCTGAACGTCCGCCGGCGCCTTCCCGGCGCCCAGGCCGCAGCCCGCCAGCAGCGCCGCGCAGCTCGCCAGCAGCGCCACGCAGCCCGCCGGCAGCGCCAAGCGGGTCGTCATGGCGATCACGCCGGCCACCCCGCGAGCCCGAGCCGGGCCGGTCCACACCCTCAAGCACCAACCTTGACCGTCAGCTCGTCCCGGATCGAGTCGGGCGCACTGGCCACGATCGTGTAACTCCCGGCGCTCGCCAACGTCAGGTGCGCCGTTCCGGACGAGTTGGTCTTGACCGTGTGCCCGGCGGTCACGAGCTTTACGCCCGCCGCCGCGGACGCCTTGCCGGTGAGGTTGCTCAGCGACCTGACGGTCACGGTGAGCTGCTTGCCGGCCTTCGCCACAGCCGGCCCGCGCAGTTCCAGCACTGCCGGGTCGAACAGGCCCTGTGGACACTTGGCCGCGCTGGCTTGCGAGCATTGGGGGAAGAACAGGATGCTGTCCCCCTGATGCAGCGTTGCCCCGCAGATGCCGGTCGTCGCGGGCTTCCCGTCGATCCACAGCGACCAGTAGTAGTCCGAGGTGAACGGGTGAGACTCGCCGCGGATGCCGACGACCGGATAGCCGAGGCTGGCCGAGTACGCGCCCGCGGTCCAGTCGCCGTGGGTGGCGTCCTGGAGCGCCACGGCGGCTGTGTCGCCGGTACAGCTGTCCGCCGGCTTGCCGTCCTTGTCGATCGTGCTCGACGTCGTGGACACCCGGGTGCTCGAGAGCAGCGTCGAGTTGATGCCCTCGACCCTGATCGTGACCTTGGTCGCCGACGCCCGGAGTGCATGACCGCCGGCGGCCCGGCCGGCGAGAGGTGTCACCAGGGCGAGTGCGAGCGCAACGGCGAGAGCGCCGAGCGCGAGGGAACGGGAGAACGTCAGATGGGTCTTGATCATCGAGCCAACCCCTTTCCGCGAGGGTTCGTGGGCTTGCGATCGGAGACAGGTCTCCTGGCTCCCGGGCCTACCCCTCCGCGCCTTCCCGTCCCGCCGGCGGCGAATCGGTGGCTGCGCGCCTGCAGGCGCGCAGCGGTGGGCATCCCCGGTCACAGTGGCGGGTCCGCTCCGGATTCTCACCGGATTCCCTTGACCACCGACCGTTTGACCGCAGCATCCTACTCCCCCCGGGCGCACAGCGGCGATGAGGGTCGACCACGCCATGCCTGCCGGCAGCTGACCGCGCCCCCGCATCGGGAGCGCCCCAGCGCCTGTTGGGGGGCGAGCCCCATTCCCGGGGCAGGCTCAGAATGTTAGGGTCGCCCAAGCATGGGTCTGCGCATCCGCTTCGTCGAGCCGCGTCCCCCTGGCCACACCATCTACGACCACGTCCTGCTGCCGCGTCTGGGCCTGCCGCTCATGGCCACCATGCTCGCCGAGCGCGGACATGACACGGGGGTCTTCTGCGAGCTGCTCGCGCCGATCGACCTCGGCGAGTGCCTCGCTGCCGATCTCGTGGGAATCTCGGGCACGACCGCCACTCAGCCCGCGGGGTATGCCCTGGCCGACGAGCTTTCCGCCGCGGGGGTGCCGGTGGTCCTCGGGGGCCCGCACGTCAGCTTCTGCGTCGAGGAGGCCCTCGAGCACGCTCCCTACGTGGTGCGGGGCGAGGGCCAGCAGACGATTCTCGAGCTCGTCGGCGCTCTCGAGCGCGGGATGCCCCTGGGCATGATCGCCGGGCTCTCTTGGCGCGACGGCGAGGGAGAGGCCCATCGCAACCCCGCTCGAGCACGTTGCTCTCAGACCGAGTTCGAGCGCCTGCCGATCCCCGACCTATCCCTGATCGAGGGGCATGAGCGGATGGGGGTCAAGCCCACCATGACCCAATGGGGGTGCCCATTCGACTGCGAGTTCTGCTCCGTGACCGCCCAGTTCTCGCGCGTGGTCCGCCACCGCCGCACCGAGCAGATTCTGGCCGAGCTCGCGGGTCTGGCCACCGATCTGCTCTTCTTCTACGACGACAACTTCGTCGTCAACAAGCGCCGCACCGCCGAGCTGCTGCGTGCCATGGTGCAGGCGGGCTTGACGCCGACCTTCGACGCCCAGATGCGCGCCGACACGGTGCTGCGCTCGCGCGCCTCCCACGAGATCGACCACGAGTTCCTGGCGCTGCTCAGGCAGGCGGGCTGCAGGACGGCGATGGTCGGCTTCGAGAGCATCTCCGAAGAGAACCTCGCCAGCATCGGCAAGCGCACCAGCGTGGCCGTCTCAGAACAGGCGGTGCGAGCCTTTCACAGCCACGGGATCGCCGTGCACGGCATGTTCGTCGTGGGGTTCGACTGCGACGATGCCTCCAGCGCACAGGCCACCGCCGCCTTCGCGCGGCGCCTCGGCATCGACACCTTCCAGCTCATGATGGTCACGCCGGGGCCCGGGACGCGCCTGTGGGAGCGGCTGCAGTCCGAGGGTCGTCTGATCGAGGCCGACTGGACGCTCTTCGACGGGCACCATGCACTGCTGCGCCCCGAACGGATGACCCCTCTCGAGCTCCAGCTGAGCGCGCTCGACGGGATGCGCCGCTTCTACTCCCGCTCGGCCATAGCGGGCTCGGCGCTGCGGGGCGTCCTGCGTCACCTACCGGAGCTGCTGGGCATCGCGACACGCCACACCGGGGCTCTGGCGCGCTCTCTCGGCCGGGAGGCGTTCGGACCGCGGGAGAGCGACACGGCGACACCCGACGCGACAGGTCTCGACGCGGGAGCCTCCTCCACGCCCGTGTTCGGCCGGGCTCTGGCCAGGGTCATGTCGTCGCTTTCCCGCGACGAGCGTGCCCGACTCGAGGCGGCGCTGGGGGTGGCCGCGTTGCGCCTCTACGGCCGTCGCCGGGTGGACGAATTCTGGGATCAGGACCACTCGCGCAGCCACATAGCGCGTCTCGCAGCCCTCACGTGAGGCACGGCGTCGCCTCGTAGGCCAGCTCGCCGTCCACGTAGGTCCGCAGGACGCCCAGCGAGTCGAGCGTCACCGGATCCGCCTCGAGCGGATCGCGGGAGAGGACGACCATGTCGGCGAGCTTGCCGGGCTCCAGCGTTCCCACCTCGCCGTCGACGCCCAGCGAGCGAGCGGCTCCCGCCGTGTACGCGCGCAGCGCGGCCTCGACGCCGATCGCCTCTTCGGGCTCGAAGGTCCGCCCGGCGCGCGTGAGCCGAGTCGCCGCCGCCCGCAGCGCCGCCGGCACGTCGTAGGAGGACACCGGATAGTCAGAGCTGCCGGCCAGCTCGACGCCGGCGCTCGTGAGCGTGCGCAGGCCCACCGCTCGCAGGCGGGCGGGGAGCGGCGCGTGGGACAGCTCGTCGCCGAAGTCGAAGACGAAGTGCGGGTTGACCACCGCGGTCGCGCCGACCGCGGCGATGCGCTGCGCGAGCGAG
>JASHYF010000061.1 GCA_030043235.1 Solirubrobacteraceae bacterium
TTGGGATCGGGATACGCCGCCACGGCAACTGGCTGTGGTCGGACGGGATCCATCATCCCCCATAGCCGCGCCCTCCAACACCTGTCTCCCCGATAGAAATGCGGGCTGGTGTAGGCGAGCCGCCTGCTCAGCCCTCGAAGTCCACCCCGGCATCTGCACAGACTTGGCGAATCAGATCAAGGCCGGGGTCGCGGTCCAAGGCCACGGGGTCCCCGTCCTGCTGCAGCCACGCCGGTCGCACTCTCGTCCCACCCCAGAGGATGAACGCACGAGATGTGTCGTTCTGACGAGATGTCCACGCCAGGCCGTGAGGTCTACTGGGAACGCCGTACAGTGCCTGCGCCCAGGCCGCCGTATAGGCGTACTCCGACTCTGGGCAGTCGATCACATGCTCCCTCGAGAGATTGAGACGGGTCAAGCCCAGGCCGTGGAGTCGTACCAGCCTGAGCGGTCTCGTCGTGCGGAGCCTCGCCATGTCCAGGCCCATCACCTCCAGGTTGAATAGCCGTCGCCTTGGCGCGCCGGCATGGAGCGCCGAGACACCGCGAAGGATCGCCTCGGCAATCGCCGTCTCCTGGTCCTGGGCGCCGTAGGCGGTCGGTACCACCGCGCCCGCTCCATCTCTTATCGGGCGAAAGCGAGCAAGAGAGCTCCCGGGGTTGAACTCGAGAGGGCCGAGCCGACGTTCGTATATCCGTACGAGCGTCGAGCCCGCCTCGACGACTTCGATCTTTGGAGAGAGATCCCGCGACCGCGCAATAGCCGGGCGGCTGCTGCTCACAGGCCGCGCGGTTCGCCCAGGCGTGCGGCCGCGGCAACGACGGCCTCGGGCTCGCGATCGAGCACATCGACGGGGCGACGTCCTCCCAGCCATCCGTTTGCTGCGGTCCACCAGAGCGCGCACTCCCAGTCGGACATGCGATCACGCGGCAGTTGCGCCAGCACTTCGCGGGTGGAGGGCTTGACCTTGCCGCTCAGGGCGTCGAACTGGAACGCCGGGTAGAGAGTCTGGCCTCGATATGGGATGCCGAAGATCCGGCCCTCCTTGCGCCAGCGTGCGGCCAAGGCATGGCGGTTCTGTGCCTTCGAGTGCTCCTCTCCGATCTGCTCGCCCGTTAGTGCGCCGAACTCTTGAATGAGCTGCGTGCGAGCCTCGGCGTTGCGTCGAACCTGGCGGAGCTTCGGCTCCGTCGGAAGCGCGAGCTCGGGCGTCATCTGCTCAACCATCTGCTCGAGCTGCCTTCGCCACTCGCGGATCCCCTCGTCTCGAGGCCCGACAGGCGCGACCTGCACGACTATGCGCATGTGGTGGGCAACCGCGTTGCGCACGACCCGAACCATCTCGGCGAGGGAGGGAGACGCCGCAATCGCCTTCTCACCGCCGAGGCTCTCAACCAGGCTGTCCAAGTCGGTCAGGTCAACGGTCAGCGTTGACGCCTCGCCGAGGCTCTCGCTCATGTCCGTGAGAATCGGGTCTGTCCGCGTAGCGCTCACAATACTCATGTTAGGCCATAACTGCGACAGGTCAGCCGATCAGCTCCTCGGGCGCAAGCGCTGCGTCGAGCCCGTCGACCGCGAAGCCATCGCGCGAGCTCGCCGAAGCTGCGCAACTCCTCGGCGGAGCTCTGTCGCGAAGCGGTGTAGAAGACGGCGTTCGCGCGGCTGCGCCGGATGCATAGCTATAGCGGGCAATACTTTACTGGGCTACAGCTAACTATTACGCAACCATGCGTGACGCACATCTGCATAAAGCTAGGCGTCGTTGGCCTCGATCCACTCCGCGAGGAACGGCTCGCTGATCCACGCTCTGCCGCGGTCTCTGCCGATCAGCTCGGCTTGCTCCAGCGCCTGGAGCGCTCGTTGCATGCTGGATGCGCTGGGCAGTCCCTGGCGACGGCGGTAGTCGCTCGACAGCGGATGCCCCGGCTCATCCGCGAGCGCCCGCAACAGCAGCCGCTGGTGGGAGGAGGCGTCGTCCCACACGAGGCTGAAGTGGGCGTGCTCCGAGTTGAGCACCGACCCCAGCGCCAAGCGCACGTCCGCCGCCACCGCGACCTCGCCGGCGGCGGTCCGCTGCCACAGGAAGTAGCACAGCTCCTGCGTCGCATATGGGTGCCCGTGGGTGTGCGCCAGCACGGCATCCACGGCTGGGCGCTCGATCGTGCGCCCGGTGCGCTCGAACTGGCGCTCGATGTACTCGCCGAACGGACCCGTGTCGATCACGCCCAGCTCGACCTGCTTGGCGCTCCGCCAGAACGGCTCGTTCGCGTCGTTGAAGATGCGGTGCATCATGTGGCGCTTGCTGCCGAGGTACACGTGCGCCACCTCCGGCTGCTCCTGGAAGACCGATCGCATCAGCCGCGGCAGCTGCGGGTCGATGTCGACGACCTCCTGGAACTCGTCGAAGACGAGCGCCACCGGGCGTTTGCGCTCGCCGGCCAGCCGGCCGGGCAGCTCGAGCAGCCGCTCCAACGTCGCCACCACGTCCTCGGGCCTGCGGGCGGCGTCGAAGCTGAAGCTCAGGGAGCCGTCGTCCGGGTCGACGGTCACCACCGGCCGCACGCGCAACCCCTGGAAGACGCTCAGCCGCTCTTTCGCGCGGAACAGGCGTGAGGCGATGTCGTCGTGGATCGCCCTCGCCAGCTTCTCCGCCAGGCGGGTGATCGTGGGCGTGGTCATGAGGTTGACCTCCGCGACCAGCGCGCGGCGCTTGACGAGCTCCTGGGAGACCCGCCACATCAGCGAGGACTTGCCGTAACGGCGCGGCGCAAACAGCACGACGTCCTGCCCGCTGAGGGCGTCCGCCGTGAGCTCTTTGATCTCCCGCGCGCGATCCGTGAACGCGTCGTCGAGCGCCAGCGCGCCGTAGCGGAAGGGATTCGTGTCCGACTCGCCGGCCACCCATCTATCTTATACTAATGAATATAAAGATCAATACGCGGATATGCGTCACGCATAGTTGCATAACGATGTCCGGCCATGCGGAGCCGCGCGTGCGGGCGGACGGCGCCGTCCGCCTTCGTCGCGGCCGCCTACGCCCCGAGCGCCCGCGCGATCACCATCTGCTGGACCTCGTCGGTGCCCTCGCCGATGGTGAGGATCTTGGCGTCGCGGTAGAAGCGGCACACGGGGTACTCCTCGATGTAGCCGTAGCCGCCGTGGATCTGCACGGCCTCCTCCGCGCAGCGCACGGCCAGGCGCCCGGTCTTGAGCTTGGCCTGCGCGGCGGTGAG
>JASHYF010000062.1 GCA_030043235.1 Solirubrobacteraceae bacterium
CGCGGGCGTCGCGCCCGCGTCCTGCTCGCCATCCGGGGCGGGTCCCCGCGGCAGCGCGCCCTCGATGTTCAGCCGCGGCAACAGCCGCTCGAGCCAAGCGGGTATGCGCCACGTGCGCTCGCCCACCAGGTGCAGCACCGCGGGCAGCAGCAGGCAGCGGACGACGAGCGCGTCGAGGAGCACGGCGCTCGCGAGGCTGAGGCCGAATTCCTTGATGATACGGCCTTCGAGCAGCGTGAACGACAGGAACACGCACACCATGATCGCGGCGGCCGCCGTCACCACTCGTCCTGTCAGCGCCAGACCCTCGGCGACGGCACGCGAGTGCTCGCGCTCGTGTGTCCAGCGTTCGTGCATGCGCGACACGAGAAACACCTCGTAGTCCATCGAGAGCCCGAACACGATCGCGAACAGCAGCACCGGGATGAACGATTGGACCGGGCCACGCTCGACGCCCACCAGCCCGCCCAGCCAGCCCCACTGGAAGATGGCGACGATCACGCCGAGAGCCGAGCTGATGCTGAGCAGGTTCATGACCGCCGCCTGCAGCGGTATCACCAGCGAGCGGAACACGACCATCAGCAGCAGCGCGCTCAGCAGCACGACGACGCCGATGAACAGCGGCAGCTTGCGCGCGAGCACCGCGGCGAGGTCGATCGAGCCGGCGGTGACGCCGCCGACGTACACGTTCATGCCCGCGCGCGCGGCGACCGGCGGGATCACGCGCGCGCGCAGGCGCGATACGAGCTGCGTGGTCGCGTAGGCCTGCGGCGAGGAGCGGGGGTACGCGGTGAGCGTGGCCACATCGCCGCTCGGGTTGAACCTCGGGGGCGTCACCGAGGCGACGTCGCCGGCCGCGCCGATCGCCCTGCGCAGGGCTTCGAGGCCCGCGGTCGTCACGAACGCATGTGAAGCCCCGCCACCGCCAGATTTCCGAGCGAGCGTCGCGCGCTCGCGCCCCGGGTGCTCGACGACGACCAGCAGCGGCCCGTTGAAGCCCTGGCCGAAGCCCTGGGCGAGCAGCTCGTAAGCCTCGTGCGTGGTCTGACCCGCCGGATCGTTCGCGGCGTCGGTCGAGCCGAGCCGCAGCGCGAGCGCGGGGGCTGCGATCAGCAGCATGATCGCCGCGGCAGCCGTGGCGATCGCCCATGGCCGGCGTCGCACGAACGCGCTCCAGCGCAGCCACACGCCGCCGGCTGCGGCGGACGGGGCTTGCGTGCCGCCACGCGAGCGGGCGCCGGCGACACGGGGCCGCGCCACGCGAGCCCCGGCGAACGTCAGCAGGGTGGGCAGCAGCGTGAGCGAGGCGAGCATCATCAACAGCACGCCGATCGACGCCGAGATCGCCACGCCGTAGAGGAAGCTCACGCCGAGCAGGATCATGCCGAGCAGCGCGATCACCACCGTCGTGCCCGCGAACAGCACGGCGCGACCGGCGGTGTCCATCGCCTGCACGACCGACGCGTGCGTGTCTTCGAACGCCGGGCCAGGCGTGCGGTAGGCCTCGCGAAAGCGCGTGAGGATGAACAGCGCGTAATCGATCCCCACTCCCAGCCCGATCATCGCGGCGAGCTCGGAGGAGAAGTTCGGCGTGTCGACCACGTGCGTGAATAGCGCGATCGCCGAGAGGCCCGTGCCGAGGCCGAACAGGGCCGTGAGAATCGGAAGCCCCATGGCGAGCAGCGAGCCGAAGGTCAACAGCAGCACGACGATCGCGGCCAGCAGCCCGATGGCGGTGGACACGCCGAAGCCCTCCTGCTCGGTGTTCTCGATCGCCTGTCCGCCGAGCTGCACCTGGATTGGATCCCGCCCACCCCTGGCCGCCGCGCGGGCGGCCTGCACGACGCGTTCGGGCGCGCTCACGGGCAGTTCGTTGGCTTTCTCGTTGAAGACGACCGTCGCAAACGCGATCCTGCCGTTCGCGGAGATCGCCTCGCCCGCCGAGGCCGGCGCGTACGGGCTGATCACGCTCGTGACGTGCGGCAGCTTGGCGACCGCCGCGAACATCGCGCTCATGCGCGCGCGCACCGAGGGTTCGCGGACGGTGCCGGAGCTGGTCGCGTAGACGATCGTGTCGCGGTCGCCCGCCTGGCTGGGGAAGCTCCGTTGCAGCAGGTCGGCCGCCCGCTGGGCGCCGGAGCCCGGCAGGGTGAAGTTGCTCGAGTAGCTCGTGCCGGCGGCGCGGCCGAGCGCGCCCACGCCGAGCGCCAGCAGCAGCCACCCGAGTGCGACGTGCTTGCGATGCGCGATCGACCAGCCGGCGAGCCTCAGCACGCATGAAGCGTAGCCGCCAGGCGAAGCGCTCAGTTCATGCTCGGGTCGAGCGGCATGCGCGCGATCAGCGCATGGCTTCCGCCCTTGCGGGCGAGCACGCTGCTCCACAGCTCCTCGGGGGCGTCCGTGAACACGTCCCGCGGCTCGGCGGGGTGCGCGATCCAGTCGCCGCTCGCCATCTCCGCGTCGAGCTGCCCGCGCCCCCAGCCGGCGTGTCCGGCGAACACGCGCCGGCGAGCTGTGGCGCCGGCGAGCTGCTCGATGCCGGTGTCCGGCGCCGGGAAGCCGATGCGCCCCAGCACCAGCACGCCCGCGAGCGACGGATCCAGGAACTCGGCCAGGAACACGACCGAGCTCGGCTGCACGGGGCCGCCCACGTACAGCGTCTCGGATGCCCCGAGGAGGTCTTCGAGCTGTGGCACCGCCTCGCCGACCGTGACCGTGGAGGGCCGGTTCAGCACGACGCCCATGGCGCCGTCGTCGCCGTGCAGGCCGATGAGCACGACCGTGCGCAGGAAGTTCGGATCGTGCAGTGACGGGGCGGCGAGCAGGAGCTGCCCGGCGAGCGATTCCGTCATGGCGCGGAGAAGATCTCCAGCTCGCCGGACAGTTCGTGGCTGTTGGCGTTCCCCTCCGGCTCGACCACGTGCCCGTCCACCACGATCGGGCTGTTCCAGTGACCGGATGCGCCGGGCAGCCTGGCGATCGCGCGCGGCGAGCCGGGGCGGTACACGTAGATGCCGCCGGCGACGTAGTCGTACACGTACAGCAGCCCGCCGGCCATCACCGGGCTCGTTCCCGGCGTGTCGTTTTCCCACACCCGGTACAGGCGCCCGCCGCGCAGCACGTACGCGGCGGTGGCGTGTTCGTCGGCCACGAACATCGTCGTGCGCCCGTCGCGGCGCCACACGGCCGGCGCGCTGAACAGCATGCCGCCGCCGGGGATCGACAGGCGCTGGATTTCCCCGCCCAGCGGGTGCACGCGCGCCCGCGCGGACGAGGGCGGATGCCCGTCGAGGCGCGAGAGCACGAGCACGCGCATGATGCCGTCCTTGCCGGCGAGCACCACTCGGTTTTCACCCAGCAGCACGGGCGCGCTGGAGCCGAGGTCGATGTCGTCGACGTTGAGTTCTTCCTGGTTGGTGGGCGTGAAGGACTGGAGCAGGCGCAGGCCGGGTACGGTCAGCTCGAGCACGCTGTCGCCGAAGTTGGTGGTGCCGTTCCACGGGCCGTTGCCGGTGTCGATCAGGATGCGCTTGCCGCCGGGCTCGACGACGGCGCCGCCGCGCGAGAGGATCGCGGAGTCGCTGGCGGGGCAGGTGCTCGGCACCTGCAGGTAGCGGCGGTTGGCGCACAGCGTGTTGAAGATGCTGACGATGTGCCCGCTGGCGCGTTCGATCACGACCACGTGGCCCTGGTAGGGAGGGATGTCGCCGATGTAGCCGCTGGTGGCGACGAGCAGGTACGGGCCGTCGATGTTGAGCGCCGCGCCGAGCTTCTCGTGCACCGGTTCGAGCGTGACCCCGACGGGCCAGCCGCCGCTGGAGTCCTCGCTGCCGTTCGCCAGCGAGAGCTTGTGGATCAGCCCGTTGGGCGAGGTCGCGTACACCCACCGGTGTTCGGGGCCGGCGAGCGGGCTCGACACGGTGATCTGCGCGCTGCCCGCCCACTTGCTGTAGCCGGGCGGCGTGAACGTCCACAAGATCTGCCCGCTGCCCGCGTCGATGGCGAGCGTCTTGCCGTAGGTGGTGGTGACGACGATCACGTCGCGGATCGCTCCCGCGACGGACACTTCGTGCAGGTAGATCGGCGAGGAGTCCACGGTCCCGGGCAGCTCCACGGTGATGTGGCGCAGGTGCGCGAGGTTGGCGGCGGTGATGCCGCTCGCCAGTTCGCTCACGTCGCTGCGCTGCGGGTCCAGGCCGAACTCCGGCCATTCGAGCAGATCGCCGGTCGCGGCGCGCGCGGCGTGCGGGATCGAGGC
>JASHYF010000063.1 GCA_030043235.1 Solirubrobacteraceae bacterium
CGCCGGCGCGCCGGCGGCTCGAACACGCGAGCCTCTTGGGGCGGGCGAGCCATCCGGGGCCGGCGCGAGCGGCGGCGCATCGCCGACGGCGTCAACCCGGTTGTGGCGCTCCTCCAGCAGCTCCAGTCGCCGCTGCAGCTCGCACACGAGCTCGCCGGGAGCGAGCAGCCGCGCGTTCGCGCCCAGGCTCAGCACCCACGCGATCAGGCTGCGAGGATTCGCGTACGCGGTCGTGAACACCGCGTCCCCGTCCTCCTCGCCGCCCGTACCCGTGAGGGTGACCTCCCCGTAGCGCCCGAAATGGCGTTCGATCTGCCAGGCGATGCGCTCGCAGATGAGGATCCGCGCAACCCCCTGCTCGTCGCCGAGCTGCCAGTCGGCGCGATTGGCATACGCGCGCGGGTCGAAGTCGGCGGGGCGGTGGAAGTCGTGCTCGGCCTTGGTCGCGTAGGCGACCTTGCCGCGGATGCGCGACAGACGGAACACGCGCACGGCTTTGCGCTCGTGCGCGTAGCCCAACAGGTAGAACTGTCCTCCCTGGAAGAGCAGGTGGTAGGGATCGACGCGGCGCGTGCTCGTCTCATCGCGCTCCATCGTGTAGTAGTCGAACACGATCGTCTTGCTGCGGAAGATCGCCGTCTCGACCTTCGCCAGGCGCGAGGACAGCTCGTGCCCTCCCGCCGAGGCCGTGATGCCGAGCGCCACCGAGCGCTGCTCGGGGGCTCGCAGCGGGCTCGGACGCCCCCACGTGATCTGCTGCAGCGCCAGGCGCAGCGGCTCGGCGTAGGCGAACTCACCGTCGAGCAGGCTCAGCGCGGTCTGCAGCGCCGCGAGCTCCTTGTCGGTGAAGGCGATCGGCGGCAGGTGGAAGTTCTCCGGGCGCAGCGAGTAGTTCTCCTGCTCGGCCGCCCCGTCGGCCGGCCGGTCCACGGTCAGCTGGATGCGCAGCGATTCGAGCTCCGAGCGATCCGCGTAGAAGCGCCGCGCGAACGCGTCCTCGTTCATGCCGCTGTAGCCCTCCACGTCGCGCCGGATCTCCAGCGCCGTGACCGGTCGCCGCTCGGCCATCAGGTACGAGATCAGCGACAGCTGGCGGATCAGCTTCTCCGTGTCCTTTGCCATCCGCCTTGAAAGATAGAAGCCAGCGGCGAGACGAATACTGCGCGCCCGAACTGGCGCAGCGCTATTTGCGGGCTTTCAGGCGGCCTCGCGCGCCGGCGCGCGCGCTTCGTCCGATCCCAGCTGCCGGCCGCCCTCGCCCGCGACAGCATCCGCTGCGCCGGAGCAGCGGCCTGCGAAGAACGCCCCCGCGCCGAGCGCGCGGTCGAACGGCGACCAGCGCCGCCCGGGAGCGAGCTCCCTTTCCAAGCGGTCGAAGCTGCCCAGGCGCCCGCCGAGGTTGTCGATCATGTGCACCAGCGTCGCCTCGCGCGTGCACGGCACCACGGGACTGCCGTGGTCGAGCGCGCCGTGGTGGGAGAGGATGATGTGACCCACCGCCTGCGCCAGCTCGGCGGGGAAGCCGTCGATGTCCTCGATCATGCGCCGGATGCGGTAGTAGCCGAGGGCGATCTCGCCGTGCAGGCGGCCCGCGTCGGTGAGGTCGAAGATCTCCTCTCCCCCGCCCACGCCGGTGTACGCCTCGAGCTTGCCCACGTCGTGCAGCAGCGCGCCCGCGATCGCCACGTCGCGGTCGATGCCAGCGAACGTGGCGCTGACCGCGCTCACCGCCTGCGCCACCTCCAGGCAGTGCTCGAGCAGACCGTGGGCGTAGGCCTGGTGGAAGTACTTCGCCGCCGGGGCCGTGCGGTAGCCGGCCCACAGCTCGCCTTCCTCGCCGAACACGCGCTCGAGCAGGATGCGCAGGTACGGCTCTTGGATCGTCGCGAGCAGCTCGCGGATCTCCGCTTCCATCTGCTCGACCGCGCGCGCCGGGCCGTCTCGCAGATCCGCCTGCTCGAAGCTCCCCGGCTCGGCCGCCTGCAGGCTGCGCAGGTTGATCTGCGGGCCGAAGCGCGGGTGCACCACGTAGCGCCCGGTGACGCGCACGGGCGCGCCTGTGCGAGCGAGCTCCTCGATCTCCGCGAGCTCCTCCCACACCATGCACGCGACCGTGCCCGTGCGGTCGCCCAGCTGCAGGCGCAGGTAGTCGCCGCCGTCGCGCCGCTGGCGGCGCTCGGCCTCGCGCACCAGCAGCACCTGGTCGATCTCCGCCCCGTCGGTGAGCTCGTTCAACAGCATGAGCTGAAGCTAGACGGGGGTGCGGACGGGATCGTGGGCAGGCCTTCACGGGCGCCGCCGCCGCTGAGGGCGCGACGCCCGCGGAGACCTGGGCGCCGGGGGACGCCTCGAGTCTCTCCCGAGCACCGCCGGAGAGGTGGGACGATGCTCAAGCTCGCGTGGCTTCCCCGCCTCGCCGTCTCGGCTCGGCGGTTCCTCGCCAGACATGACGATCGTTCCGGCCATGACTTTAGTTCAACATATATGATTTCGCCAGGAGTGTTTCTGACTCGCTTGCCCGCCAGGAGCGCGGATCGCCCGCTCCAGGCCTCCCGCCCCAAGGCCCATAGACTCTCGAGGCCATGGGCAAGCGGGCCTGGACGTGACCACCGCGGGCGTTTCGAGCGCCACGGCGCATGGCGCGGCCGACGAGCTCGGCGCCTCGCCGGGCGTGCTCCCCGCGCAGCTGCTGCGCGAGGCGGTGGCGCGCGAATGGATCGTCGCCGACCCGTGGCGCATACCCCCCGCCTCGCTGCAGCCCGCGAGCGTCGACCTGCGCCTGGGCGAGCACGCGTGGGCGCTTCGCTGCAGCTTCCTGCCCGACAGCGACTCCACGGTGGAGCAGAAGATCGCCGACCTGGCCTTCGAAACGATCGACCTGCGCGATGGCGCCACGCTCGAGCGCGACCGCCCCTACCTGGTCCCGCTGATCGAGCAGCTGCGCCTGCCGGCGTCGCTCCGGGGAAAGGCCAACCCCAAGAGCTCGACCGGCCGCCTGGACGTGTTCACGCGGGTGCTCACCGATCGCAGCCACCGCTTCGACGAGATCGCCGCGGGCTACCGCGGCACGCTGTACCTGGAGGTCGTCCCGCGCACGTTCGCCATCCGCGTGAAGACCGGC